>NZ_FXYI02000288.1:0-2649 GCF_900184915.1 Clostridium sp. HV4-5-A1G
CGGCGACCACCGAGATCTACACTTCTAGCTTCGTCGGCAGCGTCAGATGTGTATAATAGACATAAATTAAAATATGCTATTATATTAAGAGTATGTAAATTCAATGAAGATTATGTACTCTTAATTTTTATTGAATTGATAATTTATAAAGTGTTTTATTTACTGAAAGGAGACAACATACATGGGAAAATCAAATTCGATTTTCAGGACAAAATCTGTAGAGGAATTACTGAATAATTCTCAATCAAAAAAAGGAGGATTGAGAAAAAGTTTAGGCGCATTTGAACTGACGATGATGGGAATTGGAGCAGTTATCGGAACAGGTATATTTGTATTAACCGGAGTTGCAGCTGCAAATTATGCTGGACCAGCATTAATTCTTTCATTTATAGTTTCAGGTATGACCTGTGCTTTTGCAGCGTTATGTTATGCAGAATTATCTGTTATGATGCCTATAGCGGGAAGTGCCTATACGTATGGTTATGTGGGACTTGGAGAAATATGGGCATGGATTATAGGATGGGACCTAATACTTGAATATACAGTAACGGTGGCAACGGTTACTGTAGGCTGGTCTGCATATGTAGTTCAAATATTACAGGCGATAGGAATCAATATACCAGCTGCTTTTAGCAATCCACTCGGATTAAATGGTGGTATCATAAATTTGCCCTGCATATTTATTTTAGCTATAATCATCACTTTTTTAGTTAGGGGAGTAAGCCAGAGTGCTAAGCTCAACGATGCTTTAGTTGTCATAAAGTTGGGAGTAGTCATACTATTCATTGTTCTTGCATCAGGACATGTGAAACCGATTAATTGGCATCCATTTTTCCCTTACGGAGTAAATGGAGTATTTAAAGGAGCAGCAATAATATTTTTCGCCTATGTCGGGTTTGATGCAGTAGCTACTGCAGCAGAAGAAGTTAAAAATCCTCAGAGAGATTTACCAATTGGTATAATATGCTCACTTCTTATATGTACTGCATTGTATATTATAGTTTCAGCAGTGCTGACAGGAGTACTTCCATATTATGTGTATAAAAACACTGCTGCTCCAGTGGCATTTGCACTTCAAAAAATAGGCATTTCATGGGGCTCTGCTCTAGTTTCAGTAGGTGCTCTTTGCGGTCTTACCTCGGTACTTTTAGTTATGTGTTTTGGAGGTACCCGTATATTATTTTCACTTTCCAGGGATGGACTTCTTCCAAAGATGTTTTCGGAGGTAAATCCTAAATATGGAACACCAGTGAAAAGTACAATTTTAATAGGAACCGTGGCAATGATTCTTTCAGGTTTTTTACAAGTTGGAAGACTGGCTGAGATGACTAACATAGGTACTCTAATTGCCTTTATAATAGTTTCATTGTCTGTAATTATTTTAAGAAAGAAAAGGCCCGATTTAGAAAGAAAATTTAAATGTCCAGGGGTTCCATTCACTCCTATAATTGCAGTTGTATTTTGTTCAGTCTTGGTTGTATCTCTGCCTACTTTTACCAAGATAGTGTTTGTAATCTGGCTGGGTGTAGGATTTTCTATATATTTTATATATGGAAGAAAACACAGTACTATGAATGAGTGAACTTTAAATGTAAATCATGAGCATTAGGGAAATTTCCCTAATGCTCATTTAAGAAGCCTGTTTATTTTCACTTGAAATAATATAATTTGCCGTCCTCCACGGAATAATTTATAAGTTTATTGTTATATAAATAGGATAGAAAGGCTGATATTCCACTGAGATCTAAATGATATTCATAAAAATTTAAAGATAAATTGTTCAATATAGTTATGTTCTCCAATATATCCTCCCGGGTGAGGGGCTGATCCAGAAGATCTAGGATTTCGTTTTTGTAATTGTGTATATTGGATATGTTCTTATCTGCTAATTCGGATATTTGACTTTTATCAAGTAATTTTTTTGAGTGTCCTATTAAGAAATAATCTGCTTCCATGTCCTTTATTTTGTTCAATGAAGATAGGCTGTCATCTATATTATATAAGTACGGAAAAGAGTATTTATTAAGTATCTCGCTGCTGAAAATTGAATCTCCAAGGAAACATACTCTTTCAGGTGTTATTATTCCTATGTGTTCTATGGAATGACCGGGCAGGGCAATGATGTCGAATTTTTCATCATTCAATTTGTTTATTCCATAATCCAGAATAAAATCTACATCTATAGGCTTATTGCTTCTATCGAAAGCTCTTGAAGGATAGGATGAAGAAAGCATAGATGAAAAAAGCTCCTGATTTTCCATGAATAGACTTTCCTTTTTAGAAGTATATACAAGACAACCTGGATAATTTTTTTTGAAATACAAATTGCCGCCGCAGTGGTCTAAATGACTGTGGGTGTTTATTATGAATTTGGGGTGAAGGTTATTTTCAATAAGCAGATTGTCTATTTTTTTAGCCTCACTGTTATTTATACCTGTATCTGCAATCAGGCAGTTTTTATTTTTGAAAATAAATATTCCGCAATTGGTTGGGCCATCTATATAATAAGTGTTGCCTTTTATTTTATTCAAATTCATTTAATGACACTTCCCTTGAAAGTTAAATATCAAATTTCTATTAGTTTTTCTTTAATTAAATGATAGCATATTTTATTAAATTTTGAAATTTATATATTGAGGTGATATAATT
>NZ_FXYI02000289.1:0-2622 GCF_900184915.1 Clostridium sp. HV4-5-A1G
TGCCAAAGAAAGCTGTTTATATGTTATCATAAATATGTAACTCCTTTCTGAGGTATAATGGTGATTTTGTTTCTTGATTCAATTCAATTTTACCATAAATCAGTGAGGAGTTATTTTATTTTGCAACAAAAAATATACCGCATTTATGCGGATTACAGCGTTTCGCAAACGCCTAACTAAAACCTATATGGAAAGGAGAGTATAAAATTTTTACACTCCCCTTTCCATTTTAATTTAATACAGTATAAAAATTATTCTACCTGCCATATTCCATCCTTTAAAAATTCTGATGCCTTTTCCTTAGCTTTTTCCACTATATCATCATTATATCCTAAAATCCCTAAGAGTTTTATTGCATTTTGAGTTTGGGATCTTCCTTTATGTATCTTATAGTCAAAAGATATAGTATTATCCACTATCCTCTCTTGAAAGTGATAGTTGGAAAAATATTTTTCAAGTATATATGTAAGTTCTACATCGTGGGTAGCTGCCACACATATGCAATTGTTTAAGGTAAGATATTTTAGTACCTGAGAAGAAGCCGCTATTCTTTCCACCGTATTAGTTCCCCTCAATATCTCATCTACAAAGCATATGGTTGGGACGTCATCCCCTATATTGTCTATTATTCTCTTTAGAGACTTTGTTTCTACTATATAATAACTTTCATTATTGAATATATTATCTTTAAGTGCCATAGAAGTGTATATTCTAAAATAACAGCATTTGAACTCCGAGGCCAGGCAAGTATATATTGTTTGAGCCAGTATAATATTTATGGCCACTGTCTTTAAAAAGGTGGATTTCCCGGAAGCATTGGATCCTGTAATTAAAATTGAATTGTCAATTTCTATGGAATTTGGTATCGAATTTTTTATAAGAGGATGCCTGAGTTCTTTAAATATACTGACTTGAGCCTGCTTTTTACTGCATCTAATCAATTTAGGCGTCACATAATTTTGCATCCTCTCTCTATATGATGCTATGGATATGCAGCTGTCTATTACACCTACGACCTCAAATATAGCTTCGAACTCACTGCTTCTTTCTATAAGCATATCGGACATTTTTTCATAATTTATAAGTTCCACCAGAAAAAACATTCCCATGTACTCTGTAAGTATACCTGAATCCGTAGCACCTCCACTCTGACTAAAAGCTGCATTTTTTATGCTTTTTATGCCCTTAAGAGCATATCTTAGTTTTTCATTATATCCCTGGAGTTCCTCCACCTGTTCCTTTAAAATCAACCCTGCATATTTGGCTATTTTGAGTATGTACATAAAAGCTTCAAATTTATGTACTATTTTTTTCTTCTCGCTGTAATGTTTATATATATTTACACCAAAAGATACCATGATTATAATCAATGCAGCATAGGGCTTGAAAAACAGCAGTACAATTCCCAAAATGGGTATTCCCCCCAGGATTCTATAGTAAATAAGATTTGATTTTCTCTCACTTTCTTTTTTATAAAAATAATCAGATATAAAACAGTTCCTATTTTTACCTAGCCTGGCAAGTATATACTGGATTTTCCCCCTTTCAATTGGGTTGTCCTGAAAAAATTTTATCAATCTGTCCCTATTTTTAAGTTCTCTCTCATCGTACAGCGGTTCTCTAAGCATGTTGTATAAAAATTGTTCACCGGGGCTGCTTTCCGTGGCGTTGATGTTTTTAAAAACATCATCCATACTCAGATCATTCCATGTAATTTCATCAATAAAAAAATCACTTCTATTTTTTTCCCTCCTGTTGTTAAAATACTCAGCAATGCTATTCATATCGTCATCATTGTATTTTTCATCTTTTTCTCTGCCCCAATTACTTTTTATTCTCTCCTTGATTTCACTGTCAGATTTAAAACTTGAATAAGCTGAAAACAAGGTGCTCACTGCTATGATCAACAGTATATACACAATGATAGCTGTCATAATCATTCTCCTTTAAAACATTATATATTGAGCTTGTGTCTATCAGTCACAACTATAAACCCGACCCTAAATTTCTTGCCATTTTCTGGTATTCACTATTTTCTACATCTTTTCTGCTGCTTGAACCCAAAACAAGAAGCATACCTCCCTCCTGCCAATGAAGATAATGACATAGTGAATGAAAATTCACTTTTAAAGTATCCATTGCCCAATTATCCTTAACTCCGCCAGCAGCAATTAAATAAAGTTTTTTTGACATCTTACGCAGTGCAGAATCAACAGAAAAAAATCGGTCAATAGTACGCTTAAGCTGTGCTGACATATTAAAATAATAGAGCGGTGTTACTAAAACAACAGCATGAGCTGTCAATAGATGCGGATAAACTTGTAACATGTCATCATTATATACACATTTGCCATCATTCTTAAGACAATGAGAACAGGCTATACACGGATGAATATCTAATCTTGCTGTATCAAAACGAACTATTTCATGGCCTGCTTCTTTTGCGCCATCACAAAACTCATCGGCAAGAAATGCTGTAGTTCCCTGTAAATGTGGACTTCCTGTTAAAACCAATATTTCCATCTTAATACCTCCTGATATGTTATATATAATTTTATTTTACAGTTTTACACAAAACAGCTTTATTTTATTATATAACTTATTATATAATATATATACCTT
>NZ_FXYI02000290.1:0-2606 GCF_900184915.1 Clostridium sp. HV4-5-A1G
ATTAAATTATATAGAAAATATATATCACCTCTAAAAAGACCATGTTGCAGATTTTATCCTACTTGTTCACAATATGCATTGGAAGCATTACAAAAATATGGTATTATAAAAGGTGGATTTATGTCTATAAAAAGAATATTGAGATGTAATCCATTTTGCAAAGGTGGATATGATCCGGTTAAATAAATTTCAGGAGGTTTAATATTTTGCAGTATTTAAATGATGCTTTTGTTCGATTTTTTAATTTCTTACATAATAGTGTAATTTCGTTTATACCTAATCCAAATGTTTCTTATGGTATAGCAATAATTTTAATGACTATAATAATTAGGATTATAATACTTCCATTGGGAATAAAACAATTGAGGTCTTCGTTTGCTATGAATGAAATTCAACCGGAAGTTAAAAAACTGCAGGAAAAGTATAAAAAAGATCCACAAAGAGCACAGCAGGAAATGATGAAGTTGTACAAAGAAAAAGGAGCGAGCCCTTTTAGTGGATGTTTACCGCTTCTTATTCAGTGGCCTATTTTAATAGCTCTCTACTATGTTTTTAATAATTTATCTGGCATAAATGGTGTTAGTTTTTTATGGATGAAGGATTTAGCTAAAACAGATATGCTTCTTGCTATTATATCGGGAGCAACTACTTATTTATCAGGAGTTTTGGTGATGCCTTCTACCGGGGAACAAGCTAAACAGAGTAAAATGATGAATATTGGAATGTCTGTATTTATGGTGTACATGAGTATGAGATTTAAATCGGCATTGGTATTGTATTGGGTTGTTAGTAATTTAATTCAAATAGCACAAACTGTAGTTATTAAAAAAATTGAGATGGGTAAAAAAACTAAAACTAGTAAGGCCTAGGGGGTGGCTATGTGGCATGAAGGTTATAGAGACTACAGGAAAAACCGTTGAAGAGGCACTTAAAAATGCATTGCAGGAATTGAAAGTTGAAAAGGATAAAGTGGAAGTTGAGGTATTAGATGAAGGAAATAAAGGGTTTTTAAATTTTATAGGGGTACGACCAGCTAAAATAAAGGTTAAAGTAAAAAGGGATTACATATATGAGGCAAAAGTATTTTTGAAAAGTATCTTAGATAAAATGAAAGTAGAGGCAGAAATAAAAATAAAGGAAGAGAATAATGTAATAAAAATATATTTAACCGGTTCAGATATGGGAATACTCATAGGTTATAGAGGAGAGACTTTGGATGCAATTCAGTATCTTTTAAGCCTTGTGATAAATAAAAATCATGAAATGGAATATAAAAGAGTAATTTTAGATACTGAAAATTACAGGGCAAAAAGAGAGGAGACTTTGAGGAGGCTTGCTAGAAGAGTGGCCGAAAAAGTTAGAAGGACAGGTAGAATAGTTAAGTTGGAACCGATGAACCCTTATGAAAGAAGAGTAATTCATTCTGCTCTCCAAAATGATTTTTATGTAAATACCTATAGTGAGGGTCAAGAGCCTTTTAGAAGAGTTGTAGTGGATTTGAAGAAAGCCTAGAGGCTTTCTTTTTTACATATTAAGAGAATTGTGAATGAAGAGACTATATATTAGTATTTTATCAAGTGATTAGAATTAAGAGGAAGTGAAATAATGGAAAGAGTTAATACAATAGCTGCAATAGCTACAGCTTTAGGTGAAAGTGGAATATCAATTGTAAGAGTTTCGGGAAAAAATTCTCTTGAAATAGTAAATAAAATATTTAGGGGAAAAAATAATAGAACATTGTTAGATATAAGATCGTACTCAATGAGATATGGCTTTATAGTGGAAGAGAAAACTGGAGAATTATTGGATGAAGTTTTGGTAAGTTTTATGAAAGCCCCTAAAAGTTACACAGCTGAAAATACAGTTGAAATAAATTGTCATGGTGGAATTCTAGCTGCTAAGAAAGTACTTGAAGAAGTTATAAAATCTGGAGCTAGAATGGCAGAACCAGGGGAGTTTACTAAAAGAGCATTTTTAAATGGAAGGATTGATTTAAGTCAGGCTGAGGCAATAATTGATATAATCAATTCAAAAACTGAAATTTCTATGAAAACTGCAGTTCAACAGTCTAAGGGGAAAATTTCCAAAGAAGTTAATTTGTTAAGAGAAGATCTTTTGGAAATAATTGCATCAATTGAGGCTACTGTTGACTACCCAGAAGCTGATTTAGAGGAAATAACATCTGATGAAGTTTCTTTAAAGTTAAAGAAAATATTAAACAGAATGGATTATATGTTGAGTAATGCGGAAGAAGGCAAAATAATTAGGGAAGGATTGAGCATAGTAATTGTTGGAAAGCCGAATGTAGGCAAATCTTCTCTTTTAAATTCGCTGATAATGGAAAATAGGGCTATAGTTACTGATGTACCAGGTACTACAAGAGATGTTATAGAAGAATATATGAATATAGATGGAATACCTGTGAAGATAATTGATACAGCTGGAATCAGAAAAACCGATAATTTAGTAGAAAAGATTGGAGTTAAAAAATCCAAGGAGAGAATTGATAGTTCGGATTTAATTATATTGATGTTGGATTCAAGCAAAGAATTGGATGATGAAGACGAAGAAATAATAAATTATATAAATGATAAAAAATATATAAT
>NZ_FXYI02000291.1:0-2603 GCF_900184915.1 Clostridium sp. HV4-5-A1G
GGCATCGAACCTAAAATAACAAGGACTATTCATCTCCCACTTATAGAAGATAGGAGAATTACGCCCTTTTTGTTAAATAAAAAAGTAATAAGCAGCATTTTAAATTCACTTATTACTTCCCGATTGAGATCCCTTTACCATTTTAACTATTATTTTTTCTCCTTTGAGAATACCTACCAAAAACAACGAAAACATCATTAAAGCTATAATTATAAGCTCTATTTTATTTCCCGAATATATTTTTGATCCAAAATACGTGGAAATAACTATTCCAGGCAATCTCCCCAATGTCGAACACAATATAAAATTCTTGAGATTTATATCGGATATTCCACATATATAGGCCAGGACATCCTTAGGTATACCTGGAATTAAGTACAATAAAAACACTATGGAATTCACGCTTCCCAATTGTAATATTTTATCAAAAAATTTTAGATGCCTTTTAGATATTATTTTATTTATCAGAGGTTTGCCGTAAATTCTTGATATGCCATAACAAATTATACTTCCAGCAGTTATGCCTATAATAGACAGTATACTTCCAAATACAGTGCCGTATACATATCCACCTGAAACCTGAACGATTTCTCCCGGTATAAAAAATGCTATTACCTGTAAAATCTGAATAAGCAAAAACACCGATATACCATATTTGCCATAAGACATTATTATATCCCTTATCTTATCAGGATCCCTAAATACATAAATATACTTATGATAATATTCATAAGCCACAACAAGCAATACAAGCATTATTATGCCCAGAACTACATAGGGCTTATATTCTATTAACCTTTTTTTAATTTTTTCCCTATAAGTTTTCAATCTTAACCACCCTGAAAATATTACTGCATTTTAATATTAATTATGTCCAGTTAATTTACTCATATACCTTAACAATACAAAATATGCTCTATAAAAATTCTATCATAAATGATCACCATAACCACATTAAATTTTAATTAAATTTTTAAAAAAAGTATGCTGATAATTCTAAACAAATCATCAGCATACTTTTTTTAAATCATCTATTCAAATTCACTTTTTCAAATTTTTTTAAATTTTCATTGGAAAGTACAGATTTTTTAGTAGACTGCTTACTAAATTTAATCAATTGAGGCCTGGATTTCATGATCCCAATCATTGTCCCGGGTCCTCCAATACATCCTCCCTGACACATCATTCCCTCTATAAAATTTCCCTGAAGTCTTTTTGTTCTGGCCATAGCCATAGTCTTCTTTATATCATCTTTTCCACTTACCTTTACAGGTTTAAACACAACTTTATCCTTTCTAACATCTATACAATTTTCTATAGCAGCTGTAAGCCCTCCTTCCTGGGCGAAACCCCTTCCATAAAGAGAAGCATCCTCTACAGGCAAATTCTCACAATCTTCAGGACGTATATTAAACGCACTCATAAGTGCGGATATTTCCTCAAATGTCAAAACATAATCCACTGCATCTCTTACAGATTCTCTATTTATTTCACTTTTCTTAGCAGTACAAGGTCCTATAAAGACTACAACTGCATTTTTATCTTCTTTTTTTATCATTCTAGCGGCAGCAACCATAGGTGAAACAGTACCGGATATTTTAGAAACTTCACTTGGAAATTTAGTTTCAATATAACCTATAAATCCCGGGCAGCAGGAATTTGTCATATATTCATCTCCAGAATTCATTCTCTCTGCAAATTCACTGGATTCATTTACAGTAACTGCATCTGCACCACAAGCTGCTTCCACCACTTTTTTAAACCCAATCTTTTTAAAAGCATCTTTAACTTGTCCTACTGTAACTTTAGGTCCAAACTGTCCCGTTATGGCAGGAGCTACCACAGCATACATATCCTTTTTCTTACATAAAGCACTTGTAACTTCAGTGATATAGCTTCTATCCGATACAGCTCCAAAGGGACATGCAGCCATACAGGCACCACAGTTAATACAATTTTTCTTATCTATCATTGCCTTTTTACTATCTGAATTTATTTCCAATGCTCCAGTAGGACAGGATCTTTTACAAGGTCTCATAACTTCTGCTATAGCATTATAAGGGCATACTTTTTTACACATACCGCATTCTTTACATACATCATGATCTATGTGTGATCTTCCATCAATTCTAGTTATAGCATTTGCAGGGCATACCTCCATACATTTATGCTGTATACATCCCCTGCAAGCTTCCGTAACACTATATTTATATATTGGGCATCTATCACAGGCAGCTGAAAGTACATACATCATATGATCTTTATCTACAATTTTTTTCAAATCCAATGTAGTATTATCAGTAGGTATAAAACCAGATGCCAATAAAGCCCTCTCATATACAACTGCTCTTTCTTTATATACACAGCACCTATACTCCGCTTTATTCTCATTTTGAATTATCCTGTAAGGTATCTTTTCTAGTTCTTCCCTTTTTAATTTATTTTCTTTAGCCAAAGAAGCTGCTTCTCTTAATACTAAAAATTTCAGTTTTTTCAATGGAGTTTCAAAATTCAACATCCTAATCCTCCTCCATAACATCTGATAATATATTTTTCATTTAAATTATAACAGATTATAGTTTTAAATGTAACAGATTTTATAA
>NZ_FXYI02000292.1:0-2584 GCF_900184915.1 Clostridium sp. HV4-5-A1G
GTTTTTTATTTATTTAAAATTTTATTTTTATTGGCATCAGAAATGTTTTAGAACTCATTGATTTTTTACCAGAAGGACTCCTCATCCTCTTGGGTGTCATGTTCATCCTGCAGAAAACCGTCTTCCTTAAAATTTTCACAATCCTTAAAGAAATTTAATTGAGCACTCTTTTCCATAGGTTTTTTATCTCTCAACTTTTCCAGCCTGTGTATTTCATTTTCTATTTCCTCCCTTGACAATTCGTCATACCTCTTCACTTCATCAAATTTATTTTCAACTTGCAACTTTTCGCCTTCATTATTTTTGTTGTTATTTTTTTCTTCGATCATAGAAATTTCTTCATTTTTTGATTCACTGGATACAATATCAGTCTTTTCTTCTTTCCCCTGCTCCACAAAATCTTGCGCAACTGCTTTCCTATCCTCTTGTAAATTATTTTGTAAACCCTTTGGAACAACTTTTGACTCATCATTTCCTACGGCAGAATTTATTTTTTCTTCTACAATCTTTAGGATTTTACTTATAAAAATCAGTATTTCTTTTTCTGAAATTCTGAGGCGTGAAAATTCTTTCACAGGCTTTTTCTTACGTTTTCTAACCTCTTGCATTGCCCTTTCAATCATTTTTTCTTCGTCCAGATAATATTTTTCAGCCCACGGAAGCTTGTAGTCTCTAATGCCAGTTGGTTTAAGATGTTTTGCCATCTCATGCTCTGAATAATCCATTTTATACAGCATTAACGGCTGCTCTCCTCTATACATGAGTATGGCTTTCTTTCTGTCAAGTCTCAAGAGTTCGTCAGGGTTTTGCAGATTTCTTCCACTTGGTGATACATTCTGGGATCCAAAATCAGCTATTCCTTCAATCCCGGCTTTTTTGCTTGAAGAATGGGATTCCACCGTAGTAGGCCCTATATGTTCCGAAACTTGTTTTGCCGTCATGTCGTCGGATGCCCCCAAGAACAGCTGACTGTCGCAGTTGCCCAGGATTTCAAACCATGCATCATGTGGATATCTGTTCTTGAGCTGGGCTATGTTCTGGAATATTATAAAACATATTATACCTCTGGATCTTAAAGTAGATATCTTCTTTTTAAAATCAGGTATAGCACCAATGTTTGGAAATTCATCAAGAATAAAATACACTTCCTGCTGCTCTTCAATTGGTATCATCTTTTTGTAAAAATCAGCATACTTGGTGAGTTTCATAAATAGAAATGAGAAAAATAGACTTGCTACAAAGTCAAATGTACTTTCTGAATCGGATGTGATACAGAAATAAGCGGTTTTTTCATATTTAGGTGCTGTAAGATCTATATCACTTGTTGCTGTTAAATTCTGAACTATTTCATTCTGGAAAATTTGAAGTTTGGATCCAAGACCTATTACTATATTAGGCTTTATCTTGTCACTTGCCTGTGAATATATGGCATAAGGCATTTTGGCCGGATTTGTGCTGTCAAGCTGTGCAAACATTGCATCAAGTATCACTACATTTTTTGTCACTAGCATAGAATATACTGTCGCCAGATTTCTGTTTCCTTCCGGTACTACAGTGACTACATATAGCACTAGTGCTTTTAAAAGGTTCATCTCAGACTTTTCCCAGAACTCATCCACTTTTCCATCAACCGGCCTTGTATTTGCCATAACAGTTTCAGCAAAACTCTGGGCTGAAATATCATCCGTAACTTCTGCCAGTGGGTTCCATCTATCCGAATGTATCATATGAACTAGGTTCAGTACCTTTACATTGTAACCTTCATGGTCTCTTAAAAAAGGTGCTGTATCCTCAAATACCTCAGCTTTCGGATCAGTTATAACCATGGATTGTCCCATCTTTGCTATCTGCATTATTTGATTTCTAACAAACGCCCTTGATTTACCTGTACCTGCAGCACCATAAACAGCAACATTCTTGTTTGCTGTCACCGGAAGTGAAAGAGTAACAGTTTCAAATTTTCCTGACCTTCTAAGTTCTATACTGCCGCCTTTTTCTAGCTTTCCAAAGATTATTCCGCTGCCTGAAGTTCCGCTTTTAACAGTGAATATTTCCCTGGCTCTCTCATATGGCATCCATTCTGCAGTTCCATATGTTCCCTGTTCAGGTATAGCGATAGGCCCGTCCTCTTTTTTATGACTTACGTGGCCTGCAACAAAAATCAGACCTGCAACAAAGCCAAAGAAAACAATGAAACATTTGAACCATTTGAAAAATACCATTCTATTTGCCATGAGAAGTTTCAGATTACCAGCAAAACTTTGAGTCCCGTAAGCATGGACAATATCTTCGACATGCCCTGAACTTGTAGCTATTATTGGTACAAACAAATATATGCTTATTATGAAGACAAGTATAAAGGCTACAGTATATTTAATTTTATTATTCTTAGACATTCAACCATCCTTTCCAACCTACATTTCTTCTCGGTCAGCTCAAGGATAGCATCTAAATATCGGTTTAAAATTTAGCATTTTCTTATTTATTATTTGGGTAAAAATTTGGATGAAAAACGAAATGAATGTTTGTCTCATTTTATATTAATAAAATCTCATTTAATGTATAAATACTGTCTCTTATAAAA
>NZ_FXYI02000293.1:0-2581 GCF_900184915.1 Clostridium sp. HV4-5-A1G
ATTTATTAACAATATCATATTTTATTGGATTTAATACTTTATCTATATCTTTATAATCTGATACAATTCTATCTAATAAATGTGTAATTGAAAGAATATTTTCAATCCTCATATTGCATTTCTTTGATGGTACAAAACAAAATTCCTTGTTAAATATTAATGAAAATGATACACAATGAAAAGAATCTGTTACTATATATTCTGCATTATTAATATATGTAATAAAATCTATTGGACCAGTAGTACGATCATAATATTCACAATCACATTTCCTTTTAAATCCACCAATAAGTAAAACTTTTAATTTCAATTTCTTCTTTATAAATTTAATTACATATTCTGAAAAATTACTTTTTGACATAAGATAAACTAATATATATCTACCATATATATTAGTTTTTGAGATTCCCAAATAATATTTTTTATCCAACAAAAACACTGGATCTAACACACACTCTACATTTGCGAATCCCATATCTTCCAACTGTTTTTTTGAATCATATTCTCTTACAGATATATATTTAAAATCTGAAATTCTCTGTTTTATAAAATTTAAATTAACATTATTTTGTATTTCTCCCATACTAGGTGCATATGACATTTTAAAAGCATCTTGTACAAATCTTAAATAAAATGCATCATCATTTCCTTCAGGGTTCACCATACGATTCCAAATTACATCACTTCCTGTAATATAAACATCTGCCTTAGGTGGATTATAAGATAGATCTTTATAATTTTTATATTTTTTAGTTAATATAGCATGCTCCATAAAATATCTTTTGAATTTATTTGCCCTTATAATATATGGAATAAGGAAAATTAATTTAACGAAATATCTTTTGATTCTTTGTAAAAAAGTTTTATATTGTGGACAATAATTTATAATTTCTACATCATATCCTAATTGTTTAACAAAGCTATACGTAGCACAGCTTTGAAGTGTAGACCCATAATTTACTTTCGGATCATGTATCGTAATTATAGCTATCTTCATAATTTCCCCTCTTTGTTATGTGTTAGAATAAATACTACAATTTACCCATTAAGATTAAAAATTTCAGTCGAAGATTTTTTTTCCAATTTGGAATAAATAATTCTTTACTAAATAATAATCTGATTCTCATTCCAATTGTATTCCTATAATTAGCCAATTCTGATATTATTTTAAGGTTTTTTGATGATATTTTATCTGAATATCCTTTAATAATCTGTTTTGCTGTGTTACTACCTGAATGATCATTATACACAAATAAATACAATATTTTTTGAATTAAATTACGATTTTTTCCATTAACATTTTTTCCATGCAATCTATATTTAACATGTGGAATTGGGTCATATATTATAACTCCATCAACTGATGCACATATTCTATACAGCCATAAATCATGCATATAACATACATTTGGCATATATTCTTTTATAATTTTTAGCAATTCTCTATTAAACACCATTGTACACCCCGTAGGTGCAGTAACCAATGCAAATCCTAATGTACTTGAAATTTCCATAGGAGTTGTACGAATTTTATTTAATTTTTCATCAACTTTTTGCACCAAACAATGATATAAACAGGGTTTTCCCGTTTCTAATAAAGATAACCTATTAATTGCAATTTTCAACTTATCTTTATCCCAAATATCATCTTGATCACAAAATGCATAATAATCTGAGTCATTTGCTTTATTAATTAAATCAAGAAAACTTTTAGCTGGTCCAATATTCGTTCCTTCATACCACTTTATTTTTTCTTTTTTACGCCATTCTTCCAACATTATTTTTGTTTTATCTATAGAACCATCGTCCCTAACTAAAATAGATATATTTACACCACTTTGTGCAAACAAACTATTCATTTGATCTTCTAAATATTTCTCACCGTTGTATGTAGACATTAACACTAGTACATTCTTATTCATTATGCATTTCTCCTCATTTAATAAAATAATCTCTATATATTTAAGCTATTTTTAGGTATAAGAAACATATTTAACTATTTAAGATCTAGTAATAGTAGCATTATCCAATTTAATATGTGAATCATGAGCTACTATTGCTGGATTCACATTAGAAATAGTATTAGCTTCCATAAATATAAACATTAAATTTATCATTGTAAGAGAATAAAATTGATATGTAAATCCTCCTATAATAACAACAATTACTGCTAATTTAAAAGATTTACACTTTCTAATACATTCATAACACGCAAAATAATATAAAAAGCATCCTATTATACCATGTCCCAGTAAAAGCGTAATTACATCACATTCAATATTCCATGCTGTATAATAATCGTTAGATGCAAAAACATTTGTACGTAAAGCAATATCTTCGTTCATATTAATAGCTATTCCTGATACTCTAGGTCCATATCCAAACAATTGTTGATCAATTGAAGATCTTGTCAAAAAAATATTTAACCCTTGGGGATAATATTCAAAATGTCTAACTGTACCTAATGAATCTGTTTCTAAAGTAAATCTGTTTATCAGAGTATTAACATGAAATTGAATAAATGAATTAAATTTATAAAACGACAATGAAGTACTTAAAATAATAAAACATATAATAAAAT
>NZ_FXYI02000294.1:0-2572 GCF_900184915.1 Clostridium sp. HV4-5-A1G
GTTACTTTTTGGGTATAATACCATGGAAATTTGTTCATGTTAGTCAGATTTTGTTTGTACGAAATCTAGGTAATTAAACTTTAAATATTTATTCACAATTTATTTACGATATATTAACATTCCGCTCGCAGCCTGTTCACGGCCCCCGAGGACAGCTTGTACCCGGAGGCTGGCTTGATTATTTTATGAGCACAAGGCTCTTCCACTTTCCTTTTTTAAATCTCATATAGTACAATATTCCCCTCACAAGCCAATCTATATACATTCCAAGCCAAATTCCTATAACACCCATTTTTAAGGGTATTCCCAATATATATCCCATAGTTATCCTGAAAATCCACATTCCTATGATGGAAGTTACCAGGGTATACCTGGCATCACCTGCTCCCTTCAGCCCCGCAGGCAGGACGAAGGCAATGGACCAGAGCGGAATAAACAGTGCATTTACTCTCAATAAATTCACACACAAATGTACTATAGAGGAATCTGTGGTGTAGAGAGAGGATAAAAAGCCTGCAGCAGGTACGGAAATAAGTGCTAAAACTACAAGGCATATGGTGGAAACCTTATTCAAATAGGATAGACAGTCTTCCGCTCCGCTACTGTCTTTTCTTCCCATATACTGTCCCACCAGGGCAGTAGCCGCAATGCTCAGAGCCATTCCAGGTATGTTGAGCATATTTGTTATGGAATTGGTAATTGTATTGGCCGCTATGGATATGGTTCCCATGTCTACAATAAATATCTGAGTTATAAGTTTTCCTCCATTGAACAAAAAGGATTCTACACTGGCGGGAATCCCCACTCCAAATATGGGTTTCAGTAATTTCCTGTCAAAATTAAATTGAGCTACTTTAACAAGTTTTACGATGGCTGTACCTCTCAATAGGACAATGAATACCATAACTGCACCCAGAGTTCTGGCCGCAGCAATGGCAATCGCAGCCCCCTCCACTCCCAGACTTGAAATTTTGAAGTTTTTTATATGCACGCCGTAAATCAGGCAGTATCCCAATATTACGTTTATCACATTCATGAACATAGTAATTTTCATGGGTGTTTTGGTATCGCCTGCTCCCCTCAGCACGCCATTGGCGGAAAGGTTCAGTGCAACAAGAGGATACGTTAAAAGTGTTATTTCGAGATAGGTGTAAGCATAATCTATAACCTGTACATCTGCAGAACCATACAGCAGAGTTACAAGTTGTTTTCTGAATATCCACATGGCAGTGGTAATTGCAAGAGATATCAACACAGCAGAGTAAAGTGCCTGCTTGACTGCTTCATTTGCCCTTTTTATATTTTTTCTGCCGGCATATTGTGCCACTACCACAGTCCCGCCTACTGCCAGGGCTGAAAAAAAGGCAATAAATATATTGTTGACGGAATCCACCATACCAATAGCAGAAACTGCCTCCTTGTTGATATGCCCTGCCATCATGGTATTCACCACACCCAGGGACATGACAAACAACTGCTCGGTTAAAATAGGCACTGCCAATTTAAATACGTCTTTTCTTATAAAATTCACTTGATCTTTCTCCCATAATAAATTAGTAATAAAAATAATAATCAAGTTCTTCTTAGGTTCAGGTGGAGTTTGCTTATAAGGAATACTTTTCTCCACCTGAATCTTAGAAGAACTTATCCGATGGCTGCCAGTTCTAAACCTCCCAGTTTACAACATGATAGGTTAAAAACTGTTACGCCACTGGATTGGCTCTTCTAAGGTTCTTGAAAAAATTTTTCTCATAAGCAAATTACTGCTAACCTAAGAATCACCTTATCCAGGCGCGTAGCAGTGCTTATCTTCCAGCTTAGGAAGCTGGAAGTATTAGCAATGGTAGCGTTCGGATAAATAAGATTATACATCAATAGTTTGTCCAAAGTCCAGAATTACATAATTCCAAATGATCAGTTCACAATTTGTTCACTACCCCCGGGAGTCGAAAAAAAACTTTTTCAAGAAGGAGGATTTTTTTATTTTACGTAGAATTTCTTAACGTAAACAAATTGTACAAATATGTACAATTTTTACTATAATATATAAATAATGTAGTTACAGGAAAGGACATTTGCAATGCTGAAACTTCAATGGATAGAAATTTTTCTAAGGTGTATTCCCGAGATGCTGCTGATGATATGGGGAATATACGTACTGGCTAGAAAATCTTTTAACGTGCGAAATTATATAATTCTAAGCTGTATTCTGGGTTTATATTCCTTTTTAGTAAGAGAGCTCCCCATATACTTCGGTGTCCACACCATGATTATAACGATTTCAGTAATAAGTATCATGATAATTCAGGGAATCCCGCTGGTCACTTCCATATACAGCACCCTTATAATGCTGTTTATACTTATAATTGCTGAAACTCTAAACAAATTTATACTCAGTCTTTTCAATATATCTTTTGTATTCACCAACATGAATCCCGTTAAAAAATCCATACTGACCCTCCCCTCATTGATCATACTTTTTCTCTCTATAATCATCATCCAAAATATTGTAAAAAAAAACCTTAAAATACAGTAAAATGAAATATAATATCATATAAAATATTTTTATAGT
>NZ_FXYI02000295.1:0-2559 GCF_900184915.1 Clostridium sp. HV4-5-A1G
TCGTCGTCAGCGTCATTTTTGTATAAGAGACAGATAATAAAATATATAGTCATAAGACTATTTAATATTTGAATTCCTCTTTTTATATTTTCTTTTCTAACATGTGAAAATCCAATTTTAAAATATTTCTTACCTTCCGAAGGATTCTTATAATATAATGAACCCGGAGTAATTAACACTCCCCTACGTTTTGCCTCTTTAAAAAGACTTATGGAATCTATTTCAATACTATCTTTAATTTTTAGATAAAAGTGCAGTCCCCCTCCTGGCTTTGTAAAGTCTACCTTATCATTTAGGTATTTAACTATACATTTTCCCATATATATATACATATCCTTGTATTTTATATTTAACATATTTATATAATCCTTCCACATACCTTTCCTAATGTATAAATCCAATGCCCTCTGCATAAGGCTGGAGGTAGCTATATCCGTGTTAATTTTAGAATTTTGAATGTTCTCTCTAAATTTTTCAGGAGGTATTAAATATCCAATTCTTATGCCAGGCAAAAATATCTTTGAAAAACTTTTTATATAAATGACTCTATCATTATGATCCAAACTTTTAAAACTATTATATTTTATATTACTATCGTAAATTAATTCTGAAAGATAATCATCTTCTATTATATAAAAATTATATATCTCTGCCAACCTCAATATTTGTTTTTTTTTGTCATCATCATAGCTTATACCAGATGGATTTTGAAAATAGCTCATAGTATAAAAACATTTTATATTATTTTTTTGAAGTATTTTTTCAAGCTTATCCACATTTACACCATTCTTCTCTACTGGTATTTCAATTATCTCTGATCTTCTGGACTTAAATACGGATAGTGCTCCGCTGTAAGTTGGCTTTTCAACTATTACACTATCATCTGTATTTAGGATAGCTTTTGAAACTACATCTATTCCCTGTTGAGCTCCAGAAACTATAAGTATATCTTCTGGATTTACACTATCCTTCCAAAACACATCACTTATACTTTTTCTCAATCCCTCATATCCCAACGGTTCCTGATAAATTAAAGCCCTGGACCCATCCCTGTCCAATACCTCATTTAAAACATTTTTAAAGAGATCTATTTGAAAAAATTCGCCGCTGGATGTCTCTCCTGTAAAATCTATATAGTCTCCTATTTCATTGCTGAATATTCTCTTCAATGCCCTAGAATACTCTCTATTAAGGTTCCTATTTATATCCCTCTTCTTGGCATAAGTTCCACTTCCCATTTTTAAGACGGCATATCCTTTACTTTGCAGCTCCTTATAGGCATTTACTATGGTAATATTATTTACTTTTAATATTCGCGCTAGTTCTCTTATAGCCGGCAGTTTCTCACCATCCTTTATTTTATTTTTGTCTATTAAATTTTTTATATGTTCCTCTATCATTAAATACTTAACTTTCCCTTTTCTTAAATCCATCAAATATTTATTCAATAGAAACTTCATTTCCCTTCTTTAAATTAAAATATATTAAAACATCCTATAGATATTATCCTACATCATCACAATAACATAAAAATAAAAGATTTAGTACTAAAAATTAAAATAAATTTTTGGTACTAAATCCCATTTCATTATATGGAAAAACCACTAAATAAAATATACATTTTCTTTAAATAAACACGTTCCATCTTTAGTTCTATAATCTCTGGATTCTTTTTTAATTAGATTTCTCTTCCACAACTCATTTAGGATCTCTTCCATATTTATATTATAATTACAAAATAACTCGTCGTTTTTTATATCTTCCGAACTCAAAAAACAGTCTTTTTCTCTCATATAATTCAAAAGTATCTTCGCAACATTTCGAATATTTTTATCTACATTTTTCTTTAAATAATTCATAGTATCTTCTATAGACTTCTCCACTTCTCTAATGTCATTAAAAAACAAATTATCCACACAGACTTTAAAGTCATTATTTAAATTCATAGTCATAGTCATAGCATCCTTACTTATCATATGGCCTGATGAGTTTATATATAATTTGGAAAATTCTTCTATTGACCGTACTGCAGCAATATAAGAAGTATGTATTCCATTATTCTGAAGGTATTTTTTACATATACTCATACTTTTAAATAATTCTCCAAGATAAAACATATTCCACCTTTCTCTATCCAAATCGGGGTAATATCTTCCCACATCATATTTGGACGTTATATCCATGTCTTTAGAAAATATCAATCTAGAAGAAGATATTATCCTGTGAATGAATCCACCTTTTAAATCCTGTTCAGGCAATTGTAAAAAATTGTTCTTGCTCATAAACTTGACATGAATAGGCACACCTACCTCCTCTGTATACAAGTTTTTTACATCATCCATGTCATTTTCGCATACTATAAGTAAATCAATGTCAGACTCATCCCATAAATCCCCTGTAATCATACTTCCAAAAACCATAACTGCAAGAATAGAATCGTTAGTCCTAAGTCTTTCAATAGTAATATTAAAAGCTTTCTGATACTGTAAAATAGTTTTTTCCATTTTCCTGTCGGCCCCCTTTTAAATTTTGAGTATAAAATTATATTATATATTATAC
>NZ_FXYI02000296.1:0-2548 GCF_900184915.1 Clostridium sp. HV4-5-A1G
ATACTATATATGTAACTATATTTCAATACATAGTTTTTATAACTATATATTGAAATAATATAGCAAACTATACTATATACAACAAAAAGAAAATGCCATTACCACATTTTGAATGACATTTCCTATCTCATTATTATGTTTGTATGAAAATTTGACCGTTATCAAGTGAAAAAATTATATTACTCTATTCCACACTCTAACAACATCACTTCATTCCACTTAAACCTTCATCAAGGTATCCCATTTTATCCTTATTCATTCTAAAGGATTTTTTGTCGATTGCTCTTTGAAAAGCTAATATACCATCAAGGTGATCGTATTCATGTTGTATTAATTCCGATAAATCACCCTCAGGTTCCATAGTACAATCATTCCATTCTAAATCTTTATAATGAACTTTACATCTTTTATGTCTATATAATCTTACTTCTATTCCCGGAAAACTCATACAATCATCCCACACTTCAAATTTTTCATCATCCACAAATTCAACCTTGGGATTTATTAAAGCTATCGAATTATAATTAAAATCTACATATATTATCCTAAACAATTCATTTATTTGAGGTGCTGCTATCGCTCTGCCAAATCCATACTTTTTCCTAAAATTCATCATTGTATCATGTAGTTCCTTAACTATTTGTTCAGCTCGATCAAGCTCATCTTTTGAAACCTCTTTACAGATTTTATACAAATTTTCATTTCCCAATAATAATATTTTTTTTATATCCATAATTTCCCCACCTCAACTTATTATACTCATAATAAAATTATACACTATTTTAAGTTATGGTTTGCATATTTACCGTTTTTTATAAAGGTTCCATTGTCAATTTCCTCAAAAGCTTTTTTAAGCTCCTCTCTTGTATTCATGACAATAGGACCTCCCCAGGCTACAGGCTCTTTAAGGGGATTGCCTATAAATATTGTAAAGCGCATTCCATCTTCACCGGAACGAATTCTAACTTCTTCTCCCCCATTGAATAGAACTGCACTTTTTTCCTTGATACACTGTTTCTCGTTTTTGTCAAAATAACCATATCCCCTAAAAATATACACAAATACAGTAGACTTAACATCTGTTTTAATAGACCATTCAGCTTGTTTTTCCATATTTATATCCAAAATGTCAGCTTTCACATATTCTCCCCTAAAAGCTCCAGGAATGTCCTTGTAGTGTCCTGATATTATTCTCACAGTAAAACCTTTCTTTTTCACTTCAGGTATACTTTCCTTACTTATATCATGGTACTTTGGGATACACATCTTGTCTTTCTTCGGAATATTTATCCAAAGCTGAAACCCAAACATTTTCTTTGAAGGCTGCGGCATCTCTTGATGAATTATCCCGCTTCCAGCAGTCATCCATTGACAGCATCCGTCTTCAATTATACCCTTATTGCCAAGACTGTCCCCATGTTCGATTTTCCCACTCATAAGATAAGTAACAGTTTCAATTCCCCTGTGTGGATGCCACGGAAACCCCTTAATATAATCTTCAGAATTTTCCGAATCAAAAATATCCAACATCAGAAAAGGATCAAATTCTGTAACTGTATCCAGCGCCAGTACACGCAAAAGTTTCACTCCTGCACCGTCTTGTTGTACGTTTCCCCCCACTATTTTTCTTACAGTTCTAGCTGGCATATGACATTCCTCCTCAAATAATATTATAATTTTTATACTGTCCTTATTATAACATTATTACAGAATACAGCTTATGAAAATTATCTAAAATATTCATAATTTACAATTTAAAAACCCTAAGTCTATAGGCATTCATAGCTGTATTCCCCAGCTGCTTTATCAATTTATAATTGGCATATGCCCCCACTGCTGCCCCAATTCCAGGGACAAGCTGCAGCATCTTTGCAATGTCAATATAATCTCTGTATTCCTGTTGAAATGTTCTCCAGTCAAAATGACTCTTATCTTCAGGAAGTGATGCCCTGCAATAATTATCCCAATCCGACATTATATCATAGACTTCCCTTCTTCTTCCCTGGCTTGAAAAAGCTATTTGAAATATATAGAGTATATACAATCGCTCCCTGTAATTCTTTACATTGAAACTGTAGATACCAGCAGTATCAAACAAAAATTTCATTTTCAACCCAAGTAATATGGGAAAATCAGCCAAGCCCACAATAATTCCAGCTCCACCTGTACCTGCACCGCTTACTGCAGCTGCATTCCTGTAAAATTTCATCTTTTCCCTTACTAAATTTTCTCTTGATTCCAAATTCATGTCATGAACGGGAGCGGTAGAGATATATTTATATCCATATATAACTGTCTTCACCATACCTTCTATGGATTTTGTAATTATGTGCTGGCACTTTTCAGGAATAAACTCATTTAATTTTGACTGCATTTTTTTTGTAAAATCATTTGTAAAGCTGGGCCTGCTTGTCATTTCTTTTTTCCACTGGAGCAACTCTTCCAAGGCTTTATCTTCATACAAACTCATATAAATTTCTCCTATATAATTCCTTTCTCTTATACACATCAGACGCTGCCGACGAAGCTAGAAGTGTAGATCTCGGTT
>NZ_FXYI02000297.1:0-2478 GCF_900184915.1 Clostridium sp. HV4-5-A1G
TCTAGTACTGTCTCGTGGTCTCTGATATTTGTATAAGAGACAGCTATTATATATAAAAAAATTTTGCCTTATTTTAAGGTAAACTGTATATCCAAAAAATTTTTACATGTTCTTTTTAATGTACATATTGGTAAATGCTAAATGTTTATTCATTTCATCCGAAGCCATTTTTGCGTCATGCAGCTTAAGGGCCTCATATATTCTACCGTGCTGTTCAGCGAGAATTTTTAAATTTTCTTTATTTACCAGTATTTTTCTTCTGGCATCCTTTAGGAAAGAGTCCATTAAAGAAGACATAGCATTTAAAATATTTATTATTAAAAAATTTCCAGCAGCTTGTGCAATTTCATAATGAAATTGTTTGTCAAATTTTACATTATTATTCTCATCTTTAGAAGTTTTAAAAGCATCCGACAATTTTTTTAAATTTTTCAGCTGTTCCTCATTTATTTTTACAGCAGCCCGAGAAACGGTTTCCACTTCTAAAAGTTTTCTTACCTCTATTATTTCTTCTGGATTCCCCCCTTGAAGCATAAACATCACCGAGAGAGGCTCAAACAAACTATTCTCAAAACTTTGTTTTATAAAATTGCCCTCACCTTGTCTACTTTCTATGAGTCCCATAACCTGCAGAGCTCTTAATGCCTCTCTTATGGAAGTTCTGCTCACTTGAAGATGTTCCACTAACTCTCTTTCAGAAGGAAGTTTATCTCCTTTCTTTAAAGTCCCATCTATAATCATATTTTCAATTTGTTCTATTACTTGTTCATATACCTTTGTATTCTTTATAGGAGTAAAAATCAACTTAGTCACCTCTTTATAATATATATGATATCTATATATTAATATTACAATATTTGATATTTTTTTTAAAGTACTTTATATAGAATTTATAAACACGTCATTCCATTTGGTGTATATATCAAATAGACTTACCACATCCTGTTCGTTATAAAGCAATATTTTTTGCTTTTTAATATTTGGCATTCTATTTATATATTCACTGTCTTTTACTATTTTACTAAAAGTTTTAGCCAGATTTGATCCGCTTATAACTCCATTTTCTCTAGTAATTCCGAATTCTTTTTCCAATGCTTTCAATCCTATAGATTTATGGATTTTATTTTCATATTGCTTCTGTAAATCTATACTCGTAAAATAATCCTGTATGTTAAACTCCAAGTTATATTTTTTGAAGAGATAGTTTATAACAGTAAAATCATTATTTCCTGAAAAAGTAACTATATATCTTTTGCCTTTTTCAATCATGGCCTTAAAATATTGTTTTGACAATTTAAGTATAGATTTTACATCTTTTTTATTTTCTATCATATATTGAGTTACTTTTAAACTTTCATTTTTATAATCATAAAAACAAGAACCAAATACACCTACGCATATGGGTTTTTTGTATATATAATGTTCTAAATCAAAAAAAACAGCATCCTTAATAATACATTCATTGTCACCTACTTTTAATGAATTCTCAATAGATGGTTTTTCTACACAAATATCATTAATTCTTTCTATCACTTTACCACTCTTTTCTAACTATTTTAAAGTACACAATTTTAAATTTATTCATATTCAGTTGTATTATAACTCATATATAATTTACATCTTCTGCCTTTAATTTATATATCATATCTTTTCTCTCAACTATTATATGTGCCTTCTTGCACAATTCTGAATCATCCAATATTTCCTTTACAAGTTCCCTTGTTGGGTTCACACATACAGGATTTTTCACCATTTTCATCATTGAAAAATCTCCTGAGGTATCTCCATAAGCATAACTTTTATCTAAATCTATATTATATTTTTTTACGAGCATATTTATGGAGTTTTTCTTGCTTTCACTATCCCACATGGGAATAACTTCTCCTGTATATACCTCATTTTTATCCCTGATATATACAGCACCCACATAATCATCAAATTCATGTTTAATAGCCATTTCTCTCACTAGTTCTACAGGGCTTCCAGATATAGTTAATATTTTATGCCCTTTTTCTTTATGCCATTTTATTCTATTTCTAGTATAAGAATATACTCTATCTCCCTTTTGTGATACTACATTTTTAGCTATAAATTCTACCTGGGATCTATGAAGCCCCCTTATAGCCTCAATATATATATCTGCCATTTTTAAAAGATAGTTATCATAATTTCCCTTCCTCTTATCCCATCTATCATACTCTGGCTTGACTTCTTTATACCATCTTTCAGCAGGTATTATCTCATATTTGACTAATTTTTTAAAAACCTCTGTTATAAGTCCTTCTCTGTATAAAGTACCATCAATATCAAAAAAAGCTGCAGTGTTCATATTTGTTATTTCTCCTCTTTAATAAAAGAATTCTATTTTATAATATTATTTTAGCACATATATGTACATTAGTTTTACAAGTCTTTAGATAAAATATTAAAAATAAAAATATATTTTGATTTATTGACAGTACATTCTAAATATGATAT
>NZ_FXYI02000298.1:0-2458 GCF_900184915.1 Clostridium sp. HV4-5-A1G
ATATTATATTAATGTAAGAAAAAAATTAACAGTAAAATTGAATATCATATACGTTAAAATGTAAGAATCTAAATGATAAAATTAATTTACTAATTTACAAATAGGACTTACTAGGAGGATATGAATGAAAAAAAAATATTGTATCATATGTGGAAAGCCTTTAAGTAATGGTATAATAATATATGGCAGAGGAATTTGTTCCTGCTGTGAAGAAAGATTAATTAAGTTGGAAAATAATTTGGATTTTTACGAATACTATAGAAAAAGAATAAAAAAGACTATAGTTCATTATATAATAAGAGGAGAGACAATACATTGTCAGAATTACCGCTTTTAGAGGGAATTTTAAAATATATTAAAGAGAATAATATATCATTTTGTATGCCCGGACATAAAAATGGAAGGGGATTTTATAATACTTCTATAGGAAGGGAATTTGCGGACAATATTTTAAAGTTTGATATTACAGAAGTAGATGGGGTAGACAATCTTCATAATCAAAAAGATATAATATTAGATGCAAGTGGACATCTTAGAGATTTTTACGGAAGTAAAAAATCTTACTTTTTAGTTAATGGCAGTACCTCCGGAAATATGATAATGCTATTTAGCAGTTTTAATGAAGGCGATAAGATCTTAGTGGAGAGAAACTGTCATAGTTCTATATTTAACGGTATAATTATGAGGAAGTTAAAACCTGTATATTTAAAAAATATTATAAGTAAAAGATTAAATGCTCCTATTTCTATAGATCTGGAGCATTTTTTACAGGTTTTAAAAAGAAATAAAGATGCAAAGGGCATTGTAGTAACCTATCCTAATTATTATGGTATATGCAGCAATTTGAAATTTATAGTTGAAGAGGCTAAAAAATATAATATGAAGGTACTAGTGGATTGTGCCCACGGAGCCCATTTTGGAGTTCATCCAGATTTACCGGAAAATGCAGTAAAATTGGGAGCGGATATGGTAGTTACAAGTGCTCATAAAACCTTATGTAGTTTGACCCAAAGTGCTTATCTACATGTTAACAATGAAAATGATGTTGATAAAGCAGATTTTTACTTCGATGCGTTTTCGAGTACAAGTCCTTCTTATATAGCACTTTGCTCTATGGATTACGCTAGATTCTATTTAGAAAAATACGGATATAGAGATTATGAGAGACTTATTAAAAGAAATCAGTATTATAAGGGGAAAATAGATTCTATAGAGGGATTGAGCATAATTGGTAAAGAAGATATATTAAAATTTAATAGGAGCTGTATTGTAGATAAAAATATTTCAAGTGTATGGGATATAGATACAACCAGGTATACTATAAATTTGAATAAAAATTTTAGTGGGAATCTGTTGTTGAAGTACTTGAGAAAATCGGGAATACAGTGTGAAATGGGTGACAGTTCCAATGTAGTGCTTATTTTTTCGCCTTTTAATAGAGAAGAAGAATATGAGAAATTATACAATTCGTTGAGAAATTGCAATTTAAATTATTTTAAGTGTAGGAAATCAAGTATAATTGAGTATGGTGTACCTGAGATTAAGATGATGCCCTATGAAGCTTTAGAAGCGAAAAAGAAAAGCGTCAATTTAAATGAGTCTGTAGGGAAGATAAGTGGAGTAAATGTAATACCGTATCCGCCGGGAGTACCAGTATTGTTAATAGGAGAATTGATAGATAGAGATGTTGTAAGAGTCATTAAATATTATATTGATAGTGGATCGGATCTAATAGGGGTAAAAGATAATAAGATAAAAATTATAAAATAGATTTTGGAGGAAATTAAATTGAGCACATCATTAAAGGGAAAACTTATAGTTATAGAAGGATGTGATGGAAGCGGCAAGGCAACCCAGACAAAAATGCTTTATGAAAGACTTCTGAATGAAAAATATAATGTGAAAAAAGTGGAATATCCTGATTATACTAGTCAATCTTCAGCTCTGGTTAAAATGTATTTAAATGGAGATTTCGGGAAAAACCCCGAAGATGTAAGCGCCTATGTGGCTTCTACTTTTTATGGTGTCGATAGGTTTGCATCCTATAAGATGAAGTGGAAAGAGTTCTACGAACAGGGTGGAATAGTATTGGCAGATAGATATACTACGGCAAATATGATACACCAGGCTTCTAAAATTGATGATATTAAAGAGAAAAATAAGTTTTTAGAGTGGCTGTGGAATTTCGAATTTTGTATATTTGGTCTTCCGGTACCGGATTGTGTGATATTTCTAGATATGCCCCCTGAATACAGCAGACAACTTGTTATTTATAGAGACAATAAATTTACAGGGAATTCTGTAAAAGATATACATGAAAGCAACTATCATTATTTAATTAAATCCTATGAAAATGCGCTGTATATTGTTAGTAAGTATAACTGGAATAAGGTTTCTTGTATACAGGATAAGAGGATAAAAAGTATAGATGAAATACATAAAATATATATTTTTTAGT
>NZ_FXYI02000299.1:0-2410 GCF_900184915.1 Clostridium sp. HV4-5-A1G
GTATTATTAAATAGAAAATAATTATCAAATTTATAATATATCAAATAATTGGAAAAATTAATTATGTATAAGTGAGGGATAATAAATCATGTTAAAAATTGAAGATAAAGCTTTAAATTATGCTGGGGACAGAAATCTGTGTTTTGTAACATCTGTTAAAAATACATCAATAGACTGTGATTGTGGAAATGTCCATAATAATGTTAAAACTGTTAAAATTAAAGTTCTATTCGAAACCGAAGTAGCAGATAAAGAGCTGTATAATATTTATGAATATAAAGGCATAAAATTATTTGTATTAAAAACTTTAAACATCACAGGTGACATAGACATTTATCAAAAGCCAAAGGTTCTTTTCATGAGACCAAAATTCGGACTTAAAGGTATTACAGCCTGAAGGAAATACCCTCCATTTTCATAAATGCATCCCTAATGGAACAGGCAGCTTTTTCAGCTGCCTTAAAAATCTATGCTTAGTAATAGGAAGTTTTTTGTTTCAGATCAATTATCTAAATTGCTTTGATCTTTATAGGAGTATATTTTGCTGTACTAATTATCAAATATGTCCTTATTATAAGAGAAGTTGCACGGTTCACCATCACAATTTAAAGCTACATCGTCATATTCTCCTGCAAATATAACCTTTTTATCTATAACATCCTCATATAATCTTTCTTCAGCTTTAAAATCTCTTTCATTTTTCATAATTCATACCTCCATTTATTTAATAAGAATTAACATCCACTAATAATCTTTATCAACTAATTATTATTATAGCACAAGTTACCAATTAGTCAATACTTTTTTAATATATTTTATTTATTTTCTAATTTATCATTTATCTGTTT
Source organism: Clostridium sp. HV4-5-A1G (assembly GCF_900184915.1). Classification (NCBI taxonomy): domain Bacteria; kingdom Bacillati; phylum Bacillota; class Clostridia; order Eubacteriales; family Clostridiaceae; genus Clostridium; species Clostridium sp. HV4-5-A1G. The sequence continues at coordinate 849 of NZ_FXYI02000299.1, forward strand.
GATTCTGTGTTTCCATACACTATACTGTATTATCCATATTGCAACGTACATTGCTAAAAATATGATGAGGCAACCTACAATTCCAGCAAATGTGTGTTCCTGCCAGTGTGAAAAGTAGGCAATGGAAACATTGTAATGGAAGTTATAATAAAATGCATAATTGATTGTTTGAGAAAACTCCAATCATCATTTTCCCATATTACAGAACCTGCACCCATAACAGCACTTAAAAGGCCTGACAGGGTAAACTGCAGGATGACTGCATTTATCTGAATACATTCTTCAAAACTCTTAAAGATTAGTTCTTATCAAATAATTTAGGATATATGTACAATATACATCCAATTATTACAGAAACTATAATATAATTAATCATATTACCCTTTAATTTAATGATTTGAAACCCTATAAAAAGTACCACAAATATAACAATAAAATTCATTACTCCAAGTAACCTTTCCTTTTTGATATAATCATCTCCTTATATATTGAAAATATTTTTATAGATTAATATCGGTTCTTTTTGCTTCCATCTTTATTAAATAATTTTCTTAAATATATTTCATCAATAACTATCATGACTACAGCACCTGTCAATAAAAATAATAGCTGTACCTTTCCGTTGTTAATACCCAGCGGTTGAATAATCGCCCAGATTCCTAAAATGCCATTAATACACCCAAATAACATCATACTAATTCCACCGCATTTTTGGGACACATTCCAGGTATCCTGATTTTTCATTGCAAAAGGTGTTCTATAACCATAAGTACTATTTATATTTTCCGGCGGATACTTAAATAAAATAAAACCAAATAGGATAGAAAATATACATACTCCCAAAGAAATCATATACCTGCCTCCAATCAAAATATCTATGCTTCTCCATAATCTTTAACAAAATATAAAAATCCTATTTTTGTAACTTTATAATTGATTATTACATTTCCTGTTTCTATATCATATAAGTTATTACCAGTAATAGTATAGATCATAGCATTTTCTTTATCTAGCTTACTTTTATCCATATTATATTGTCCCTTATTAATGTGTACAGTTCCCTTAAATGCTCTAATTGGATGCCCTGTTACAAATACATGAGTTCTAACAGATAAAAAAGGGGAAGAATGAATCAAGATAAATACTCCAATGATTATCAAAATGGCTATTGTTGTAATCTCTTTTTTTAAAAAATTCATTTTAATCTCCTTTTATATTTAAAATATTGTTACAATTTAATTTTAGCATATTTAAGGGTCACAGTAAAAATTTATGTGGCGCAGATTTTCCATCAATATGAATACTATTTCTTCTTGAACTTATACCTGTATCTTTTGGTATCCCTGCTTTCAAATATCATATTGTCTACATTATTCTTTTGATTGTAAAAGAATTAACATTGATAAGGAATTAGCACCCACAGATGATTTAGAAAAAGAAATTATAACTATTTTATCTCATAAGAAAATTATTATAGTTAATCCTAATTCACCAATAGAGGCTTTCCCTGAATTAGAGGAAGATCCTTTTCCTATAATTTATTATATATACTATGTTAATTA
>NZ_FXYI02000300.1:0-2374 GCF_900184915.1 Clostridium sp. HV4-5-A1G
TCAAGCCTCAGTGCAAGTGCAGCTTCCCCTATGAGATCCGTGGCCCTGGGTGCCATGATGTGAACACCAAGGATTTCTTCTGTTTTTTTGTCCGCCAGTATTTTTATTATACCGTCTGTTTCCTTTGATATCATGGCCTTTCCGTTGGCACCCATGGGAAAAATACCTACTTTGTAGTCAATTCCTTTTTCTTCGGCCTGTTCTTCAGTATACCCTACGGCAGCTATCTCAGGTTTTGTATATACACAGGAGGACACGGTCTTGTAATCCATCTTTGCATTCTGACCCGATATATTTTCTGCAGCCACCACACCCTGTTCGGAAGCAACATGGGCGAGCATTATTTTCCCTGTACAGTCCCCTATGGCATATATATTTTCTATATTAGTTCTCATATGATCATCCACACATACATTTCCCTTTTCCACCTTTACTCCAATTTTATCTAAATCAAGCCCCTCTGTATTTGCACGCCTTCCTATGGCTACCAATACTTTCTCGGCCTCCACGCTTGAAACGCCATCTCCTTTAGTAAAATCAACCTTCAGTCCATTTTCTACCTTTTCTATTTTAGTTACCTTGCATCCGGTATTCAGTGTAACTCCTCTTTTTGACAGCTTATCGGCAATTAGATTTGAAATCTGCCTGTCTATAGGCGGTAAAATAAACGGCAGCATTTCCAGAATGGTCACTTTCTTTCCAAAAGAACTGAACAGGCTTGCAAATTCTATGCCTATTACTCCGCCGCCTATAATCACTATTGTCTCCGGAAGAGATTCAAAATCCAGTGCACCGGTGCTGTCCACTACACCTTCAAGGCCTATTCCGGGTATAAGAGGTGCAAAGGGAAGAGAACCTGTGGAAATTATGGCATCGTCAAAACTTATTTTTTCAGCTTCTCCATTTTCTCTGGTTACTACAATGGAATTTTTAGTTTCCATTTTGGCAAACCCCTTGATCACATTTACCTTGTTATATGAAAGCAGTCCTTTTACTCCTGATACAAGTTTCTTTATTATTCTCTTTCTTCTCTTCTGAAGGTTTTTCCAGTTTATGCTCACTTCGCCCACATCAATTCCCAGATTTCTGCTGTCTTTGATTTCACTGAACAGTTCTGCAGAATGGAGCAGTGTCTTTGTAGGTATACATCCTACATTGAGGCAGGTTCCGCCAAGTTCTGCATTTTCAACAAGGGTTACTTTATTCCCCAGCTGTGCAGCACGGATAGCAGCTATATAACCTCCCGGGCCTCCACCTATAACAACTACATTTCTAGAGCCTGCCTCACGTTTATCGCCCCGGACTTCCGGCTCTCCTGCTTCTTCTACCTCATCTTTTCCCTCTGCTCCCGCCTCTTTCAAAAGCTCTGAAATATCTTCATTCTCACCGGCTATTACAGCAACGGGTGTCAGGCATTTAACCGTCTCGCCTTCCTCTACGAGTATTTTTCTCACTACTCCGCTTTCCTTTGCCTCTATCTCGTTCGTAAGCTTATCCGTTTCAACTTCAAATAGAACTTCTCCCTTTTCAACTTTCTCTCCCTCATTTTTATGCCACTTTGCCAGCATTCCTTCTGTCATTGTAAGGCCCAGCTTGGGCATTATCTCCAAACAACTCATTTTTAAAAACCTCCCATGTTCTAAAGTATAAGCAGTCCCGGTTTTTCCACATACTGCTTTATTCTCTGCAAAATTCGAGCTGCATAGGCTCCGTCTATGGCCCTGTGATCCGCTGTAAGTGACATACTCATAAGCGGCTTTACAACTATCTGGCACTTTTCCACCACCGGTGTTTCAGCAATCTTGTTTACTCCAAGTATGGCTACCTCGGGCTGGTTTATAATAGGCGAGAATGTATCTATGCCGAACATTCCAAGATTCGTTATGGTAAATGTACCTCCTGTCAGATCATCAGGTCCAAGTTTGTTTTCCTTTGCTCTCTTTACAAGATCCTTGAATTCGGCCGTAATCTGCTTGAGCCCCTTTATGTCACAGTCCTTTATCACTGGAACAAGAAGCCCGTCATCCAGGGCAACGGCAACCCCCATATTCACATAATCCTTCAAAATAAATGTATCTCCATTTACAGAACAGTTTGCCAGTGGAAATTCTTTAAGCACCTGTGAGACTATCTTTATGAGCAGATCCGTATAGGTCACCTTGAAGACGTCTTTAAGGCTGTCTTTCAATCTCTTCAGCTCTGAAGTATCCATGGTCATATTGTAGGTTACGGTAGGTGACACGCTGACGCTTTCACTCATCCTCTTTGCAATGACTTTCCTCATTGCAGACATCTTAACAGCTTTTTCACCTCTGACAGCTGCCTGCTGCGGTGATGCTTTTTCTTCTTCCGTCTTTACTTCAGGTGCTGCCTC
>NZ_FXYI02000301.1:0-2347 GCF_900184915.1 Clostridium sp. HV4-5-A1G
ATATTATATAAGTGCATATATTTTTTCCTTGATCTCATTATACTTTAAAATTTTATTTTTTATAACATTATAATTGCCTATATACAAGATTGGGAATCCCAGAATCTCACAGCCTCCAATTACAATATCTTTTCTAACCAGATAATTGATGTTATATCTAAAATAATGAATATTCCCACACAGTTCACATTGAACACCCAAAAGTAAAATTTTATTATTTACAAGACTTATCTTTAAAGAGGTGAAGCTCTCATTGATTTTATTTACATCAAATACGGAAAAATTTTTAATATCATATTTTCCTTCTGAATTTCTAACAGCAACACTTATATTTGTTTGAAGTATCATAAAATTCACCCCTAATTTACACTTTAATTTAAAATTTATTTTACAGCTATGCAATTATATTCTATAAATATCTCCAAAATCCTTCATAATTTTATTTTATTTTTCTCTATCGATCTTATTTCAATTCACAATTGATTTAATATAGAGTTGTAGAAGATTTTCAGCAGGAGCCAAAAATCTTCTACAACTTGATATTTACACTTTGGATTTTTAAATACACAATAAGAACTAAGCACTTTACTCAAAAATCACCTAGTCATTCAATTTCCCATAATCTAAAGACGCCCTTATAAACTCTCTAAATAAAGGATGTGGTCTATTGGGCCTGGATTTCAATTCTGGATGAAACTGTACTCCTACAAACCAAGGATGATCTTTTATTTCTACAATTTCAACTAATCTCGAATCAGGACTGACTCCAGAAAGTACCAGCCCCGCTTTTTCTAACTTATTTCTATAAAAATTATTAAATTCATATCTATGTCTATGCCTTTCATGTATAACTTCTTCTCCATAAGCTTTAAAAGAATTACTTTCATTTAAAAGCTTACATGGATAGCTGCCTAATCTCATGGTACCGCCTTTTTTATCTATATCCTTTTGATCCGGCATCAAATCTATAACAGGATATTTGGTATAAGGATCTATTTCCGAACTGTGGGCTCCTTTATAACCAAGCACATTTCTCGCAAATTCTATTACAGCACATTGCATTCCCAGACATATGCCAAAGAATGGTACTTTATTTTTTCTAGCCCATCCTGCAGACAATATCTTTCCATCTATTCCCCTATCTCCGAATCCTCCTGGAATAAGTACACCATCTGCATCTTTTAGATAATCTCCTATATTTTCTTCAGTAACATTTTCAGAATTTATCCATTTTATATTAACTCTCGCCCCATTGGCATATCCACCATGATTCAACGCCTCAACTACAGATATATAAGCGTCATGAAGTTCTACATACTTTCCAACTAAAGCTATATTTACACTTTTCGATAACTTCTTTATTCTATTTACCATCTCTATCCATTCAGTATTGTCTATTTTACCACTTTTTAGTCTTAATTTTCTGCATACCAAATCATCCAATCCTTCTTGATGAAGCATCAGTGGAACTTCATATAAATTTTCAGCATCTAAATTTTCAATTACAGAGTCTCTCTCTACATTACAAAATAACCCTATCTTTTCTTTTAATTCATTGGAAATCAATTTCTCTGAACGGCATACTATTATATCAGGCTGTATTCCAATGCTCCTCAATTCCTTAACTGAATGTTGAGTAGGTTTAGTTTTTAATTCTCCCGACTTTTTTAAATAGGGAACCAATGTAACATGTATAAAACATACATTTTCTATTCCCACATCATATTTTATCTGTCTTATAGCTTCCAAAAAAGGCAGTGACTCTATATCTCCTACCGTTCCGCCAATTTCAGTTATAACCACATCAATATCTTTTTCCTCCGCTACTTTATATACCCTGGACTTTATCTCATTCGTTATATGTGGAATCACTTGAACCGTACTTCCTAAATACTCTCCCTTTCTCTCTTTTGATATAACTGACCAATATACTTTTCCTGTAGTAACATTGTTGTTTTTACTTAAATTTTCATCTATAAATCTCTCATAATGGCCTAAATCTAAATCTGTCTCTGCTCCGTCATCTGTAACAAAAACCTCTCCATGTTGATATGGACTCATAGTACCTGGATCTACATTTATATATGGATCGAATTTTTGGATTGAAACTTTAAGTCCTCTATTTTTCAAAAGTCGTCCCAATGAAGCTGCTGTTATTCCCTTCCCCAGCGAAGATACTACTCCCCCAGTTACAAATATATACTTTGTATTCATAAGTTTCTGCTTTTAAAAGCAGTGTCACCCCCTGTTTTTTATCCTGGTAAAATTTAAATTGCATATTTTTTAAATAAATTATTTGAAAAAAAGCATAAATAATTTTCAAAAATTTTCTCATATATTATTGACA
>NZ_FXYI02000302.1:0-2307 GCF_900184915.1 Clostridium sp. HV4-5-A1G
TAATTATATATAGTAAATTCTAAATTATTTTTTCAGTACAGTCAAAAGGTAATATATTCTAAATTAAATAGAGAAATCCTCCATAATCTTTCCTAAAACCTTTTTTATATCTTCCCATAAGTATCCCCTTCGCAGCAAATATGTCCCTATTTTTCTATATATTTTATTCCTGTCCTCTTCTGATTTTATTGCTATCTGGTATCTCTTCTGAGCGATATTGTACAACTTATCTATATCATTTTCACTTAAATGGATTCTTTCATCCTTTCTATTGAAATCATCACATTTGTTTAATATCTTTCGAAGTACGTCTTTAACTATGCTATAGTCATACCCTTTTCTTGTCAAATAATCTCCTAATTTTTTATATATTATTTTTGTACTATTTTCATTTTTTGAAATAGCATCATATTTTTTTTGTGCTATATTTAAAGCAGTCTTCTCCTCAAAACAATTATCTATTGAATTCAATTTTTCATTCAGAAGATTTTCCTCTATTCCTTTTTTCATTAAGGAATACTTAATTTTATTTCTACCCTGGAAATTAATCTTCTCCTTTATATACAGTTCTACAAATTTATTATCATCTATAAATCCATATTTTTTCAAAAAATCCATGACTTTTGCAACAGTTTCCTCGTCATATTGCTTTTCAAGCAATTTATCTTCCATTTGTTTTTCCGTCTTATAGGTTTTTTCCAATACTTTAAGTGCAGAATTCTTGCATCTCATATAATTATTTTCAGCTGCTACACTTTTTAAATATTCTATATCTACAATTTTTCCTTTAAATATATTAAATGTATATATGAGTTCTAAATCACAGGAAAAAGCAAACTCTCCATCTACATATACATTGGCTTTTTCTCTATTCCTTCTTTGAACTTCAATTTTAGTTATTACATGTTTATCCATAATTTCCTCCCTAAATACTAGTTCAATGCGCAATTAATGAAGGCTTTCGGATAAGATCAAAAATCAGCTCTGAAGTTTGTCTAAAATAATTTCTTCTAAGACCTTCTCTTGAGTATATGAATAGTAGGTTCCCTAAAAACAGCCCTGGCTACTTCATATATATCTTCTTTCCCTATATCTTCAATTTTTTCTATATCATAGATAAATCTGTATATGCTGTCTCCCCTCATAGCTTGATGCAGTACATAATTTCCTAAGTCCATAGGATCCTCTAGAGTAAATACCACTGCTGTTTTTAATACCTTTTTCATCAGAGTCATCGTATTATCATTAAAATTTACCTTCTCATTCTTCATCTTGTTTATGCAATCTTCAATGACACTAACGGCATCTCTTATGTTTTCTTCTCTTACAGAGGTATATATATACAAAGTTTTTATATAGTCCGATAAATCTAAATCACTATATATATCATAGGCAAGTCCTTCTTCTTCCCTTAGCTTTCTAAACAAAATAGAATTGCTGCTCTCTCCAAATTTGTGATTTAATATTCTAAGAGCTAATTCATCTTTTTCACTCAATCCGTAAAAAGAAAAAAGATATATTATAGTGTTCTGTTCTATATCCCTTTTATAAGAAACTTTTTTGCATGGAAAATTTTTTTCAACTATTATTTTATTTCTACTAAACTCCTTATATTTCCATACTCCAAAATATTTTAGAACCAAATTATAGATTTTCTCATGTTCATAGGAAGAAACCACTGATATAAAGCAATTATTGGGTACATAATATCTATTGTAAAATTCAATCAGATCATCTCTTTGAAATTTACTCACACTATCTTCATTTCCTGTTATATCATATCTCAGAGGCCCTTTTTTGAATGCCAATTCATTTGTTTTTCTAAAACTATATTCTTCAATATCGTCTTTGTTGGTTCTTATTTCAGAAAGTATTACATCTCTCTCTTTTTCAATTTCATCTGCGGGAAATATTGAATTCATAAGCATATCAGAAATAATATCTAAAGACTTTTCTAATTCTATCCACAATGCTGTAATGCTATACACTGTAGAACCATTATCCGTATAAGCATTGTATTCTCCACCTAAGGTTTCTAAATTCACATTCAATCTTTCATTATTTCTAGATTTCGTGCCCTTAAAAAGCATGTGCTCAATAAAATGGGATATACCTTTTTCATCAATGTTTTCATATATGGCGCCAATTTTAATGCCAGCATGTAAAGCCATTATTTGTGTATCCTTCTTTATAGTGATAAGTTTTATACCATTAGGCAGAACACTTTCTTTAGCATCAAACATATGAAATTCTCCTTTAATTCATCAGTATATTCTATTATAGTTTATATCATTATAAATAAAAAGT
>NZ_FXYI02000303.1:0-2272 GCF_900184915.1 Clostridium sp. HV4-5-A1G
ACTTTTTTTTTTAATGATACGGCGACCACCGAGATCTAGACTTCTAGCTTCGTCGGCATCGTCAGATGTGTATAAGAGAAATATTAAAAGTACTGTCCTCTAAATTTTCTATAAAAGCTTCATTGCTTAAAATTTCATCATGTTCTTCAACTGAAGTATCAAGTGCATTTTTTGTATACTTAACCCTCTTCTCATCTCTAAATCTTATAATAGAACAAATATCCTGTCCATAATTTATATAGTTATTTAAATAACTTTCTTTAATTATGAAATCATTAGATTTAAACGTTATAGAACTTTCTTTTAATTCTATAAACATACTATCTTTTAATAATTTTAACTTCGCAAACTCAATAAAATCATACGTATCCCTATCATTGGACAATATAGTTACAGTATGATTTGCCTTAAAATAGATATATGACATAATCAAGGCCAAAACACTTATGGAAATCTCACCTGCATTTTTCTTTTTCATTCTTCCATTTTTAAGCATTTTACCTTCAAATCCATTATGATATAATAAGTTCAGCCAAACTTGATAATCTTCTAATTCTTCCAATGCTTGGCCTTTTTCAATATATCTCTTTATAAAACTTTTTAACTCACCAATTTTATATGAAGAATAGAGAAAAAATTTATACAGCCATACTGTTTTATAATTTATTAACTTTTCATAGTCTCTCTCATCTACCACAAAAATTTTTATGCCTTTGTTGAAAATTTTCTCTATATAACCTACTCTTCCTTTTGAGTCTCTTACTTCTTCATAAACCCAATTAGGTATTAGTAGCAGATCATAATTTGTCAATATTTTTTCTATACAAATATATTCACTTACATTTATTAAAAAACTAATTGTATTATTATCAAGGATCCCAATTTTTTTAGGAGTACTGGAACTTAATATTTCAATGAATTTCTCTACCTGAATTATTTCCATTATTTAGCTCTCCCTTCATCAGATCCTTGAGTTTATTTAAAAATTTCAAATTGTCTCTGTGATAATCAACATCCGGTTCCTTTTTTGACAATAATTCTATCTTTTTATCCAATCCCCCAAAACTTATTATATTAGATGGTTTAACCAAATCAGTATCCAATTCCAAGTTTTCAAACAACTCAACTAGATTTTCTGGCTTCTTATCGAAATTTTCAATTATAAGTCTTTTCAATCCAATGTCATTGAACACATCTACGGCGTCCTCGTATAACTGGATTAATACAGCCTTATAGGGTGCTTTAAATACATCCATGCACCTGGCAATTTTATTTATAAACTCATCATTTTCCAGTGAATAATAATATCCATAAACATCTCCTAATAACATTCTGGCAGCAAAGTAATCTGCTTTTCTCTCATTCAGTTCCATTTTTTCCGCTTTTATATTATGCTGTCCCTCAGCTATGGAATTGTCATAAAGTAAATGAAATATTTCATGCCATGCAACAAAAAATTGATAAACTCTAGGCTGTGCTGAATTAATGACAGGTATTTTGAAATTATTTCTAATAAATATGGCTCCCCCCCAATATTCATCATCTATTGGCAGCTGTATTAAATTATAATTTTTCTTTAGAACTTCAAAAGCTAACTTATCAAAACCAGTTATTCCAATTTTGTTATAATTAATAAAGAAATCACTTTTAAAGTTTTCAATTTCATTTCTTATTTTTTTATTTGCTTCTATAACTTCATTTAAATTCTGAGATGTTATATATTGAGACATATTTATCAACCTACCTATCCTCATTATAAACTTCATAAAGATCTATTATATCATCTAAAAATCCCAACATTCTCTTAGCACTGTCACTTAATTTATATTCCTCCGGTGCATTATCAGATGCTACAATTCTACATTTACTTTCTGACTCCAGATGTTTATAATCCATCAATTCTTCAAGATTTATATTAAAGGTTGCAATAATCTTATCCACATGCTTTTTTAGTGTTGTATTGTTGTCTATTTCACCCTTAACCAATTTATCAATAGTCGGTCTGGAAATACCAGCTAATTTTGAAAAAGATGACTTAGTGTACCCATTATCTCTAATAAATTGAAGAATGTTAGAGCCTATTTTATATCTATTGTTGTATATATAAGATTTTAATTGCATTTCACCATACTTTTTTGCTATATCCATACTATTACCTCCTTACTTATATTATAGACCAATATTGTAAAAAAAGATACATATGTAAAAAATATTTTTACATATGTATCTTTTTGAGCTTTTTACTTATAGATTTATGTTATTGTTAAAAATA
>NZ_FXYI02000304.1:0-2251 GCF_900184915.1 Clostridium sp. HV4-5-A1G
AATATAATATTTGTAATATATAGTTTTTAAAACTATGTATTACAATACTGATATTTAATTTATAAAGGAGTAGTGCCTTATGGATGATCAATTGAAATTTTACAGCAAGGGAGAGGAAATAGCCAATGCGGTGACACATGGAATAGGTACCCTACTTTCAATAGCAGCTCTTGTTCTTTTAATTGTTTTTTCTGTGGAAAAAGGTGATAAATGGTATGTAATAAGTTATACTATATATGGAATTTCTATGTTTATTTTATATTTGGGCTCTACTCTATATCATAGTATAACCAATGTTAGAGCTAAGAGAGTTCTTAGAATATTTGATCATGCATCTATTTATTTGCTCATTGCAGGAACTTATACACCATTTACTTTGACTATTTTGAGAAGTTCTGTAGGGTGGGTAATTTTTGGCATAATATGGGCACTGGCAATTTTGGGAATAATAATGAAGATATTCTGGGTGGGAAAATATGAGATTGCCTCTACCTTATTGTATATCTTTATGGGATGGATAATAATTTTTGCAATGAAGAAACTTCTGATACTGCTATCTCCTATGGGAATAGCACTTTTGGTTGCAGGAGGAATCATATATACTGCGGGAGCCTTTCTCTATATGATGAATAAAGTACCTTATAATCATGCAATATGGCATATTTTTGTTATTGGAGGAAGTGCGTGCCACTTTTTCTGTATACTTTTATATTTATTTCCCAATTCATAATTATAGCTAAAATCACTGTTGAAATATAATATTTCAGCAGTGATTTAATATTTGTTTCAAAAGTAATTTTATTTTTTATTGGTCAGATTATTGGCCACATTTACTATAAAATCCTGAACATTTGTTACTATAGAAGTCACTTCTAAACTTCCCCTGTCTCTTAATTTATTTACTACAAATTCTGATATATCCACGGTGTATATATAAACTGGTCTTATCTTTCCATCTTGTATTTTGTATACTGGGGTCATATTTCCAGTTGCTATAGTATGAAGTTGAGTTGCCAGGCATATGACTGTAGTAGCTTTTTTGCAATAATGCCTCATGGTGTTCTGGGATTCATATACATTTGGAATTACAGAAGGCAGAGGACCATCATCCCTTATAGAACCTGCAAGTATTAGAGGAATTTTATTTTTGACACAGGAGTAAATGACTCCATTTTCTATATGTTCCTCTTTAATAAAATTGTTAAAAGATCCGCACTTTCGTACTTTATTTATTACATCTATATGGTTGTAGTGACCATTTATTACAGAACGTTGAGTATATATGTTCTGGCCTAGAGCTGTTTTTAAAAGGGATCCTTCAAGATCATGGGTAGCAAGCGCATTTCCGGCAAAAATACAATTTGCATACCCATAATCTATAAGAGATGACATTGCCTTTTTAGAATCAGCATCAAATACTACAGCAGGACCCAACACCCATAGTATATATCCATGTTCTTTTTCATATCTCAACAGTTCATATAAATTATCATAATCTTTGGAGCAGGAGCTTTCTCTGCTTCTTCCAGATCTAAATAAAAATGTTTGATTTTCTGATTTGAAATTATTTTCAAATCCATTTATATGAATAAAAATTCCCTCGCTGGTATTTTCACTTCTTCCAAGTATTACTTCTTCTCCTACTTCTAAATTCCGGAATTCTTTTACTTTCAGTTTGTCATGCTTATCTACAACTACTACGCAGTCCATTCGACTTTCGGGTGCCAATATCCATTTACCATTTATTTTAAAATATTCAGGATAGATAGAAGTTGCATGATAGTTGTCAGGAGCTATCCCTTTTATTTTAACTTTTTCTGTGACTGCGTTAGGGGCGGAAAGAAATATTTCGTCTGTAAAATTAGGTGAATGGTACTCGGGTAATTCAAAATTCATTGTGAAGACCTCCCTTATAGATTTAACTAAATACAATTATATCAAAAAATACTGACTTAAGGCTAGTGATGAAATTTGATTTTTACATTGAATGATAAACAGAAATTTGTATTATATAAGACAAAAATACGACTTAATTAGATGATTTATGATATAATAAACAAAAATTAATTATATTGGAACAAAAATATATCATTTTATGAAATATTACAGAATAAAATGTAGATAAATAGTGAAATGTTTTGGCAAAATTTCAGTAAATATTAAAAGAATTATTAACATTGATATTAAACAAAAAACCGGCCCAACAAAACCTAAAATGAGGAGGATTGCCTTTTGGTGTTGTAAAAAAAAA
>NZ_FXYI02000305.1:0-2246 GCF_900184915.1 Clostridium sp. HV4-5-A1G
TTTTTTTCAAGCAGAAGACGGCATACTAGATCTAGTACGGTCTCGTGTGCTCGGATATGGGTATAAGAGACAGGTATAATGTATTTCTACTTATTTTTAAAATATTAGCTGTTTGTGATATGTTTCCATCCATTATTTGTAAAGCTCTTTTAATTTCCTTGATTTCAATACTTTCCAGGCTTTCAATCTTATCTTCCCCGGTATTTTCATTTAATGTTATTAGTCTGTTAAATGAATTTCTCCGTAAGTTACTCATTATTTTTTTCTCTCTGATATTTATAGCAAGATCTTTTAAAGTTATTGTAGTACTTTCACAGAGATTAACAGCCCTTTCAATACAATTTTCAAGTTCTCTTACATTACCTGGCCACTCATATTCTATTATATATTCTATGGCTTCTTTTGAAATTCCCCTTATGTTTTTGTTCATCTTTGCATTCATTTTATTTATAAAATAATACAGAAGTTCTTTTATATCTTCTTTTCTTTTCCTGAGAGGAGGAAGGTATATATTCAATACATTCAGCCTATAATATAGATCCTTTCTGAAATTTCCTGCATGGCATTCAGCAAGTAATTCCTTATTTGTTGCACAGATTATTCTGGTGTCAATATCAAGAACACTGTTTCCACCTATTCTTGTTATCTGTTTTTCCTGTAGTACACGTAAGAGTTTTGCCTGCATGTAAAGGGGCATATCACCTATTTCGTCTAGGAAAATGGTTCCACCATTTGCAAGTTCGAATTTGCCAGGATGTCCTCCTTTTAATGCCCCTGTAAAAGCGCCCTCACTGTAGCCGAATAATTCGCTTTCGATGAGCTCACTTGGTATAGCCGCACAGTTTATTGAAATAAAAGGATGGTCTTTTCTATCACTTGCATTGTGAATGGATTCCGCGAATAGTTCTTTACCTGTACCGCTTTCACCTTGTATCAAAACATTTGAAGAGCTTTTTGACGCTATTTTAGCAAGCTTTATGCTTTTTTTTATGGTATTGCTTTTACCTATTATATCGTCAAAATGATATTTTGCATGCATAGAAGTTATATTTTTATATTTATTATTTGTATTATCTATTTTTCTAAAAATATCTATTACACCTATGGTGTTTCCCATTTCATCTCTTATTATATTGGCGGATTTTACAAAATGAAGTTTTATTCCCTGGGTATTTTTTACAACAAACTCCCTTTCGATATATCCCTGATTGTTTTTAAAAACATCTAAAATCACCGGATGAAAATCGACTACGTTTGTAATAGGTCTGTCTATAGAGGCTTCTTTATTCACCTTTAAAATTTCAGCACCTATATCATTCATGTATTTTACAATTCCACTGGCATCTATTGTCATAAGACCGCTGGAAATACATTTTACTAAAGCGTTTTCATAATTGCTCTTAAGTATCAATTGAATTTTGGTGTGCTCCATCTCTATACTTGTTTCAATTGCCTTTGCAGTAGATACTACCATGCCCAATGTATGGGGGCTATTATCAACTTTATATCCCCTAACGCCAATAGCTCCAATGATTTTGTCGCCGTTTCTGATTGGCGCTGAGGTACATGTCCAATCGTGGTTCATAATACAATAGTGCTCATTTCCCGAAATTTGAACGGGTATTCCCTCCCTTAAACATGTATTAAGGGAGTTATTTCCCACATGAATTTCGTCCCACAGAGCACCTTTTGTAAAATTTATTTTATCCGCAGTATTTTCAATAACGCTGTCATCAAACATCAATTCAAGAATACAAGCGTTGGAATCACTTAATACTACTGAGAAACATGTTCCTTTTACATAGGAATATAGGGACTCAATATATGGTTTGGATAAACTTATGAGTTTGGCATTTCTCCTGAGGATTTTTTCTAAAGTTTCTCCCTCAAATTTTTTAGCGCATTTTTTTTGAAAAGGGCTTATTCCCAACTTTCTACACCTTTTCCAGCCTCGCAGCACGTAATCTTTATGAGTTGTTATTCCTAAGTTTTCGAACAATTCTTCAGTAGTGGTTTTATTAATATTGCTGCTTTTAATATACATAATTTTCCTCCATTCTGTAAATTGAAAGAAATAGTTAGATAGAGTCCAAAAAAAATAATTACCTTTACCATATGAAATAAAAAACAATCCAATAAAAATCTTACCTAAAAACGTTTTCTTGAAGAAAAACCAACTATTATTATAATTATAATACATAATTAATTTATAGAAAAGACATTTTGGATAATATTCAGATAAAGTG
>NZ_FXYI02000306.1:0-2231 GCF_900184915.1 Clostridium sp. HV4-5-A1G
AGTTACAACATTTTGCATATAATTAGAAATATTTTTTAACCCCTTATAATTTTTAATTATAATCACATAATATTCTTGAGGTGAATGATATTGTTTCAGCCTAAAAGAGTTATATTTGAAAATGCGGCGTTGGAATATAAAACAGGGAAAAAAATAATGGAATATTTTAAGCATAAAGATGTGGAATTGCTATTTTCTAAAAGCGGAAGAATAACGCAGATACCGGGGAATACAGCTTCTGAAATGTATTTTGAAAGTAAAAATACATTGGTAGTAGGAATTAGAAAGTCTTATGAGTTTCAATCCTGTAAGCCCTCTGCACATTATCAATTGCCATTAGTAAGTGGTTGTATGGGAATGTGTGAGTATTGTTATCTCAATACTAGAATGGGTAAAAAGCCTTATACAAAGGTTTATGTAAATATAGATGAAATATTAAATAGGGCGGATAAATATATTGAGGAGAAACTGCCAGGTATAACAGTATTTGAAGGTGCGGCAACTTCCGATCCAATTCCTGTTGAACCTTATACAGGGAATTTGAGTAAATGTATAATACACTTTGGGAAAAGTAAAAATGGGTATTTTAAATTTGTGACTAAATTTACTGACGTAGATAATCTTCTCAGTTTAAATCATAATGGGAAAACTACCGTAAGATTCAGTATAAATACAGATAAAATAATAAGTGAATTTGAACACGGAACTCCTAAACTTAAGGATAGAATAAACGCAGCTGTAAAAGTTATAGATGCCGGGTATAATGTGGGCTTTATAATTGCACCAGTATTTTTGAATCCTAATTGGGAAACTGAATACAGGGATATTATAGATAAGATAGGGAATAATTTCTCTGATTCACCGATCACTTTTGAAATAATATCTCATAGATTTACCAAAAAAGCAAAAGAAAATATTTTAACAGTGTATCCTAAAACAATGCTGCCTATGGAAGAGGAAATTAGGAAATTCAAGTATGGCCAGTTTGGGTATGGCAAGTATGTATATAAAGATGATGAATTGAACTATATGAAAGAATTTTTCAAAGAAAATATCGAAAAATACTTTGATAAGTCAAGTATAAAATACATAATATGAGGGTTTAATAAAATGAAAAAAAGAAAAGGGTGTACCCCGTAATTTGTATTGGGGCAAAATTGATGATATTATTTCATGTACTTGTCCACCAATTCATAGCATCTTTCTTTTGTTGATTGGGCTAATGAGTTGGTATATAGTATGGATTCCATTGTTCCCCCCTTCATTTTGGATGAGTCCTCTTCGGCCTTGGCATCTCTCTTATCTGTCCATTGAATTTCTTCATTTTGCAAATTTTCTATTTCGCTTGGGGATGACTGTCCTTTTAATATGTCATAATAAATTTCATCCAAAGCTGCATTCCACTGTTTATATCTTTCATTTGCGTGATTCATCATATCTTCTGCTGTTTTCTCAGTATTGTTGAAATCTTTAAAGCCTAATTCAATATTGTCTAATTTATTTATATATTCCTGTTTTTTATTTTCTTCATTCAGTTTATTATTTGGTCGGTCAATCTTGGAATTGGTTTTCTCTTGAGTATTGGAATTCACGTTCTCTTTAGTTTTTGTAGTATCATCTGTTATGGTAGTTGATGACTCAGTATTTTGGCTTTGTGCAGAGTCTTTTGCTGACTTGGAGTTTTCACCTTCTGCAGTATTTTTTTCTGAACTGGTATTTTCGTTTTCTGCAGTATTTTTTGGCAACTCAGTATTATTGCTTTTTGTAATATTTTTTGCCGGTTGAGTGTTTTCAACTTTTATGGCACTACTTTGACATCCAGTTAAACTTAAAGCTAAAATTAGAATTGTAATTACTATACTTTTTTTCATTTTTATAATCATTCCCTTCGCTTTACTTTGGTATCTGGAATAAGTTTGAATAGAGGTTTTCCACACTTCCAAGCTCTGCTGTTGGGTTGGACTCACTCTCACTAACAATGAAAAATGTCAACAATAAAGAAATCAGTCCAGGTTTTTAAAGTAGGGTACTGTATTAAACTACTTATTGTATGATGTACAATTGCCATAGTTAAATTATATTATACAACCTATAGATAATACAAACTGTTAAATTTTAACAAAAAGGGCGTAATTCTCCTATCTTGTATAAGTGGGAGATGAATAGTCCTTGTTATTTTAGGTTCGATGCCTAAAATAATAACTACTTGACGAATTATTATATATGATGTA
>NZ_FXYI02000307.1:0-2191 GCF_900184915.1 Clostridium sp. HV4-5-A1G
CATTAATATTGCTCTTTATGTATTTAATTATTAAAATAGGAAATAAGATTATAACAAAATATGTTTCAAGACAAAAAAATTTTAAAATATCATTGAATGATAAAAAGGCCAAAACGGTTGGAGCCATTTTAAAAAGTATATTGAAATACTCGGTATATTTTTTTGGTATATTTACTATAATTTCAATAATATCACCGAAGATAAGTGTTACTGGATTAACTTTTGCAGGAATAGGCGGAGTTGCAATTGGTTTTGGAGCGCAAAATATCATAAAAGATATTATCAATGGTTTTTTTATACTATTTGAAGATCAGTTTTCAGTTGGGGACTATATTAGTATAGATGACAAAAGTGGTGTTGTGGAAAGTATAGAACTCAGGGTTACTAAAATAAGAGATTTTAATGGCGATTTACATATAATACCAAATGGGCTTATTACAAGAGTTACTAATCATTCCAAGGGAAATGTGAGAATTGTAGTGGATATTGATGTTTCTTACGAAGAGGATATAAATAGAGTTATAAGTCTGCTGTCCAATTTATGTAGTAAATTTAAGGAAGAAAACGGTGCTATTACAGAAGGACCAATTGTTCAGGGAATAATGAAAATAGCAGATGACAAAGTGACAATTAGAGTATCTGGTAAAACTAAACCAATGACTCAGTGGAATATGGAAACTAAACTTAGAAGAGAAATTGGAGAGATGTTTAAACTAGAAAATATAAAAACTCCTTGTTTATCGATAAAATTGTTAAAGGAGGGATAATGAATGAAAAAAGTTTTTTATATGGGTGATATAGTAGAGATGAAAAAGGGCCATCCTTGTGGAAGCAATGAATGGGAAATAATAAGACTTGGGGCTGATATAAAAATTAAATGCTGTGGATGTGGAAGAATAGTAATGCTTCCAAGAAACAAATTTTCTAAAAATGTGAAGAGAATTATTAAGCAGAATCCTGACAATATAAAAACTACGTAAATGAGTTAAATTGATTGATTTTATGTGAAATCAGTGGTAAAATAATAAGCTGTAGTCCCTGCTGTAAAGTTTACAGCCATTAGTCCAAAGGGAGGAGGTGGAATCAATGAAAAAATATGAAACTATATTTATATTGCATCCATCATTAGATGAAGAGGCTTTTAAATCTAATGTAGAAAAATTTAAGGATGTGATAGAAAATGGTGGAGGAGTAATAGAAAACGTTGATATTTGGGGTAAGAGAAAACTTGCCTATGAAATAAATAAAATTAACGAAGGATATTATACCTTAATAAATTTTAGTTGCGATTCTAAATTACCCAAAGAATTAGATAGAATATTTAGAATTACAGACACAGTTATAAGGCACATAATAGTAAAGGATGAAAAATAGGTGGTGTTTTAATTGAATAAAGTTGTTTTAATTGGAAGATTGACTAAAGATCCAGAACTGAGATTTACACCGGGAATGGGTAAGGCAGTTACAACCTTTACTATAGCCGTTGATAGAAGATTTTCTAAGGATGGACAGAGAGAAGCGGATTTTATTCCCATTGTTGTATGGGGAAAGCAAGCTGAATCTACAGCAAACTATATGAGCAAGGGAAAGCTTATAGGTGTTAGCGGTAGAATCCAAACTAGAAGTTATGAAGCTAAAGACGGCAGTAGGAGATATGTTACTGAAGTTATTGCAGAAGAAGTTCAATTCCTTGAATGGGGAGAAAAAACTGCAAGAAATTCATATAATGAAAATTCATCAGAAAATTTAGATAAAACTAAAGGTTTTAATGAAGAGATTTATGGAGAGGATATTACACCAGTTGATGATGGAGATATCCCATTTTAAAGGTAAGGAGGAATGAATTTTATGGCCAATAGAGATGGCGGAAGAAGAAATTCTGGTAAGATGAGAAGATCTAAGAGAAAAGTATGTGCTTTTTGTATGGATAAAGCTGAATCTATAGATTACAAAGACATAAATAAATTGAGAAAATATGTTACAGAAAGAGGGAAGATTCTTCCAAGAAGAATTTCTGGAAACTGTGCAAAACATCAAAGAGAACTTACTGAAGCTATAAAGAGAGCTAGAAATATAGCATTATTGCCATTTACAACAGAATAATTTTTAAGGGTGAGGAATTTTATTCTTCACTTTTTTTTATATTAAAAATAATAATCTTTTAAATTACTATTTTAGCTTAATATTATAT
>NZ_FXYI02000308.1:0-2144 GCF_900184915.1 Clostridium sp. HV4-5-A1G
ATAATAATTATTATAATATATGTGCTCCGGTTGAAAATAATTAAATGTATAAATAGTTATTTTATATCAAAAGTTTTTTTACACAGATCAAAAAAAGCTTTTGCTGTTGGAGTAAGAGTTCTCTTAGAACTTAAAATTAAATATATTGCCCTGTTTAAAGATATATTTTTTAATTTACTTTCTTTTATGACTCCCCAGGATATATAATCTCTAAAGACTTGATTTGAAACTACTGCTATACCTAATCCATTTTTTACAAATTGAATAAGTGTGTCTAAATTATTTACTTCAAAATAGGAATTTATATTTGAAATATTGTATCCGTTTTCCTGGAGAATATCCTCAAAAGTTTTTCTAGTGGCAGAACCTTTTTCACGCAGTATGAAATTATACTTAAAAAGCGAAACTATATCTATGATGTCTGGAATATTAAATGAAGGAGGAGATATTATAACTAACTCGTCTTTAGTCAATTTATAACTTTTAATTTTTTCATCATTTACCGGTTCACCTACGAGACCAATTTCACAGTCAAATTTTATTATATTTTTAATTATTTCGGCAGAACTTAATTCTAAAACATCAAAGGTTACCTCAGGATATATACTGTGAAAATTTTTTATTAGAGAAGGAACTAAGGCATTGCATGGTGTTGTACTGGCGGCTAATTTAAGTTTACCACTTATAGTCTTATTAAAATTTACTAAGGTATGTATAGCTTTATCACGTGTATTTAAAATCTCTATGGCAAATTTTAAAAAAGACTCTCCAGCAGGAGTCAATAATACCTCTTTTGAAGTCCTGTCAAAAAGTTGTACTTTTAGTTCTTTTTCTAGAATGGAAATATGAGAACTAATAGCAGGCTGTGACAAGAATATGGAGCTTGCAGCCTTTGAAAAACTTTTAAACTTAGCTACATTTATAAAGGCCTCTATTTGTTTAAAATCCATTTTTAAGCATCCCCCCTAAGAACAAACTGATTTATTTTAATTAATTTATGTTTCTTCATTAATTATATAGTTATCTTTAAAATTAGTCTAATATATTTAAATATTTATCAACCCTTCCATTTTAGCACTAATATGCCTATAATCATAATTATTATTCCAGCTATTTTATTGAAAGTGAAATTGATTTTCTGAGAATCAAACAGACCCCAAAAGTCGATTAAAGCTGCTGCTAGCAATTGAGATACAAGAATTATTGAAATAGAATGAGTTGTACCTAAAGATTTAATTCCCTGCATCACAGTAAAGGTTATAATTACTCCAAATACGCCACCTAAAAAATATAATTTTTTACAGCAATTTATATTTCCCCAGTTTTCCTTTCCGGATGATAAAACTATTATTAGTGTTATTATAAACCCAACACCCTGGACTATTGTATTCGTAGCCCAGAGGCCTATTTTTTCACTGAGTCTGGTATTGAAGACACCTTGAATACTCATGCTTATTCCAGCTATTATTGAATATAGTATGCCAAGCATAAATTATCACCTTCCACAATTTAGTTTAACCATAATGGGGCTATATATTTAATAGTTCTATTTATAAAATCTGGAAGGGATCAAAAATATTCTCAAGATGATAGATCTTGAGAATATTAAAAGTCAATTATAATTGGATCTCTTAATTATAAAAGAATTATTATAATAGGCATCTTCTAT
Source organism: Clostridium sp. HV4-5-A1G (assembly GCF_900184915.1). NCBI lineage: Bacteria > Bacillati > Bacillota > Clostridia > Eubacteriales > Clostridiaceae > Clostridium > Clostridium sp. HV4-5-A1G. The sequence goes on from NZ_FXYI02000308.1 coordinate 1,670, forward strand.
TTCTTTTAGTGAAAATCCTAATTTGTTTCCTAAACTTATGAAATCTTCAAACAGAGTTATGTAATGATCTTTAGAAGAAGATATTACAAAATCATTTATATCAATATATAGGTTTAAAAATTGTGATGTCATATCATATTCATTAGGTTTTATTTTTACGTTAATATCTGTAAATCCCTTTTCAATACCTAAAGTCAGCATAAAACACAGGGAATTTATATAGCTTTTTAAAATTAAATTTTTATTTATAGTTTTATCATTACTCCAAAAGTTAAAACATCGAGTTTCATTAGCTAATTCGGCCATTTTTACTTGAAGTGCAAGGGTTTTTTTTGAAATTAAAGAAGTTTTATCAACAGAAATGTTTTTTTTAATTCTCTGATCCAAATTTTCTTGTAATTCAAATAATTTTGTGAGGTTCATAAATAGGCTTCCTTTCTTTCTATATTTATATAATTTTTAAAAAGTTTTTATA
>NZ_FXYI02000309.1:0-2109 GCF_900184915.1 Clostridium sp. HV4-5-A1G
GATGATCCTTGAAAATTGAACAGAATAAATATAGGGAAACTTATATGAGAATAAACCAGCAATTCTTTTGAGCTGCGACAGCAGCAAAGAAAGTAATTTCGTAAGTAATATGCTTGAAATTGACAGTAACGAGTACAGCAAGGAAAAGGCCGAATGAGGAGCAGAGTTTACTTAGGTAAATGAGCACCGGAATGAAGCATTTGACGAAGCTGGACGAAGTTAATGGCAATTTCCAACAAAGGCAGTAAGTCTAAAATTGTTAGTGACGAGCAAGACAAGGAAAAATGCGAAGGAGGAACAGAGTTTACTTGAGTAAATGAGTACCGCAGTGAGTATTTTGACGCAGTATTGCGAAGTTAATAACAATTTTCAACAGAGTCAAAGACAACTTTTAAATTAAGAGTTTGATCCTGGCTCAGGACGAACGCTGGCGGCGTGCCTAACACATGCAAGTCGGGCGAAGAAGCTCCTTCGGGAGAATCTTAGCGGCGGACGGGTGAGTAACACGTGGGTAACCTGCCTCAAAGAGGGGGATAGCCTCCCGAAAGGGAGATTAATACCGCATGACAAATATAATCCGCATGGATTATATTTTAAAGGAGAAATCCGCTTTGAGATGGACCCGCGGCGCATTAGCTAGTTGGCAGGGTAACGGCCTACCAAGGCGACGATGCGTAGCCGACCTGAGAGGGTGAACGGCCACATTGGAACTGAGAGACGGTCCAGACTCCTACGGGAGGCAGCAGTGGGGAATATTGCACAATGGGCGGAAGCCTGATGCAGCAACGCCGCGTGAGTGAAGAAGGTTTTCGGATTGTAAAGCTCTGTCATCTGGGACGATAATGACGGTACCAGATGAGGAAGCCACGGCTAACTACGTGCCAGCAGCCGCGGTAATACGTAGGTGGCAAGCGTTGTCCGGAATTACTGGGCGTAAAGGGTGCGCAGGCGGACATTTAAGTGAGATGTGAAATACCCGGGCTTAACCCGGGCAGTGCATTTCAAACTGGGTGTCTGGAGTGCAGGAGAGGAGAACGGAATTCCTAGTGTAGCGGTGAAATGCGTAGAGATTAGGAAGAACACCAGTGGCGAAGGCGGTTCTCTGGACTGTAACTGACGCTGAGGCACGAAAGCGTGGGTAGCAAACAGGATTAGATACCCTGGTAGTCCACGCCGTAAACGATGAGTACTAGGTGTAGGAGGTATCGACCCCTTCTGTGCCGCAGTAAACACAATAAGTACTCCGCCTGGGAAGTACGATCGCAAGATTAAAACTCAAAGGAATTGACGGGGGCCCGCACAAGCAGCGGAGCATGTGGTTTAATTCGAAGCAACGCGAAGAACCTTACCTGGACTTGACATCCCCTGCATATCTCAGAGATGAGAGAAGCCCTTCGGGGCAGGGAGACAGGTGGTGCATGGTTGTCGTCAGCTCGTGTCGTGAGATGTTAGGTTAAGTCCTGCAACGAGCGCAACCCCTGTTGTTAGTTGCTAACAGTAAGATGAGCACTCTAACGAGACTGCCGCGGTTAACGCGGAGGAAGGTGGGGATGACGTCAAATCATCATGCCCCTTATGTCCAGGGCAACACACGTGCTACAATGGGCAGAACAGAGAGAAGCAAGGCCGCGAGGTGGAGCGAACCTCAAAAACTGTTCCCAGTTCGGATTGCAGGCTGAAACCCGCCTGCATGAAGCTGGAGTTGCTAGTAATCGCGAATCAGCATGTCGCGGTGAATACGTTCCCGGGCCTTGTACACACCGCCCGTCACACCATGAGAGCCGGCAACACCCGAAGTCCGTAGTCTAACGAAAGAGGACGCGGCCGAAGGTGGGGTTGGTGATTGGGGTGAAGTCGTAACAAGGTAGCCGTAGGAGAACCTGCGGCTGGATCACCTCCTTTCTAGGGAGTCGAAAGGGAGCCTGAGAAAGGCTTTCTTAAAAGGTTTGTCTTATGTAAGTATCCGTTTATTCTGTTTAATTTTGAAGGATCAGAAGTCAGTTGACAATCAAGAATTGACAGTTGAATTCTTCACCCAATTGTGCAGTGTGAATTAAACACTGCAGATTGAAAGAAATTTGTTCTTTGAAAATTGCACAGTAAATATAA
>NZ_FXYI02000310.1:0-2084 GCF_900184915.1 Clostridium sp. HV4-5-A1G
ATATTTTAGTATAAACATTATATTAAAATATAAACTGTATATATGATGTTTTTTATGATAGTCACTAGAAAAATTGAAAAAAATTTTTAAATTTTATACAAATAACAGCCCTTGAATGTATTATGCTCTGCTCAAAGGAAAAGTCATACAGTGTATTCCTCCGCCGTGCTTAAACATTTCGCTTATATGAGTCTCTATTACTTCAATTCCATAGGATCTCAGAGCACTGTTGACTTCTCTATTATCCCTGAAGGACACTACTTTTTCATTTCCCAGTGCCTGAAGGTTGCAGTGGCATTTCAGCAAATTTTCTCTATTCACTTCTATGAATTTGAAATTTCTGTCCTTCAATATGTTCAGAAATTCATCTGGAAGGACTTCACTGCATATTACAGCAAGCTTTTCCGCCACTATGTTAAAGCACATATCCAGATGAAGACATTTTTCAGGAGATTTAACGGATATTATTTCATAACCATATCTACTTCCTATCTGCTTCCTTATTTCATCAATTCCTGTCTCATCAGTACGCTCCAATATGCCTATGGCCATGGTCTTATCGTCCAGCATCCAGAAGTCGCCGCCCTCAAAATGTCCTCTGCTGCACCTTGCAATACATGGAATTTCAAGTTCCTTCATTTTCTTTTCATAGGCTTCTGTCTCGCCCTCCCTGGGATGTATTCTAAAATTCCCCAGTATATAACCTTCTTTTACGCAGGCGCCAAAATCCCTGGCAAATACCTGATCATGCAAATTGCGATCCGGTGTCATTAAAACCACTTCAACTCCATTTGACCTATACGCCTCAACCAGTTCATCATGTTCCTTCATGCAAAGCTCACTGTTTATTTTAGCTTTATTGCCATTTCTACCTGCATTTTCCTTTAAATATGCATAGGTAGGAGGGCACATAAGTACTTTTTTCAAAGATGCAGTCGAGTTTCTTACAAAACATCTGTCCACTTTTGTATTCACCTTTGTTTCCTCCTTATGATCATAGAGTTTTCTATATTTTATATTACCCCGTTATGTTATATATTATCAAATAATTCCTATGTCAAAGTGCAGCCTTGGCCCAAAGTACATTAAAAATAATTTTTCAGCCTCTCATTTTCTTTCCTATATTCACTCCTAAGATTTTTCACTGCAGAATCATACTCTCCCCGTGTACAAGCACCTTCTTTAAGATCCCTATTCAGCTGATTAATCCTCCTCAATATTCCTCTCATTGCTTTGCTTTTTAAATTCAAACACCTCCCTTTCTCTAGCAAGCTTTGCTTGAAACTCCATATCCCTTCTTTTTTCATCTTCATATAAATCAATTGCACTTTTCTTACTAAAAACCCTGCCATTTTTTAAATATGATATAAGTTTTTTAAGAATTTCTTCATTCTGATATTCTTCTGTCACTTCACATTCATTTTCCAAAAAAAATGAATTATTTTTGTATCTGTTCTCCAGTTCATTTATTTTTTCTGAAAATTTTCCGGTTAGATCATTCTTTCCGCTTTCAATTTCTCTGGAACGTTCGCCGCTTGATTCTCTCCACTTCATGTCTTTTTCTCTTTTTACACCATCAATACGCTTATTTTTCTCCTCAATTAAACTGTTAATTTCTCTGGTGTTACTATCAATTTTTTGCACCATTCCAACAACATCAGACTCTTTATCTATTTTTTTTATAATAATATCTTTTCTATCACATAATGTTTTATAGGAATCACTGCAGCATTTTACTCTGGCTTCTACACTTTTTAAACGAACTCTACATTTTCCACGGAAACACAATATCCCAAGGACAAAAGCCGCAGTGCCAATCCAATGAGACAATCCCAAAACTATATTGACAAGAAACCCTCCAATAAAAGATATAATTACTATAGAACTCACCCATTTATAGAATTCATCAGATAAAATCACAGAACGTGAACTACCACCACTTATAGAAGTGGATGGCTTCTTAGTCAATATTCCTAATGGAACAAGTTTACCTAAGCTCTAAAGGTCGAACCAACCTCAGTGTATTGCCAAAATTATATGGCTAATTTCAGCAGATTTTTGCTGGCGTTTATATCCCTGTCATG
>NZ_FXYI02000311.1:0-1915 GCF_900184915.1 Clostridium sp. HV4-5-A1G
TTTTTTATATTCTATCATATAAAATAAGTTTAAAATTAAATAGATGCTAAAATGCTAAGAAGAGGATTAGTAGGTATGATACCTTTTTAAGAGAAGAAAATGCAAGGTGGAAGTTTTCAAAAGAGCCATACTGAACCTGCCTTAGAGCTCTGTACTGAAACAGTAGTAGGATACAGCGGTAATTGCCGTTAAGATTGTAAGTAAGTGAGTATGTTTGATATTTGAATATATTAAAGCAGGGTGGTACCGCCGAATGTAACCTCGGTCCCTTTATGGGATGGGAGGTTTTTTTATATTTAAATTTAATCATATGAATTTTAAACTATAATTCTATTTTGGAGGTAATTAAATTGGAAAAGAAATTGGTGGAACAGATAACGTCCAGAAGTGAAGATTTTGCTCAATGGTATACGGATATTGTGAGAAAAGCAGAACTGGCAGATTATTCCAGTGTAAGAGGATGTATGATAATACGACCTTATGGTTATGCAATATGGGAGGGCATTCAGAAATACGTAGATACAAAAATAAAGGAAACAGGGCATGAAAATGTATATATGCCTATATTTATTCCAGAGCATTTATTGGAAAAGGAAAAAGAACATGTTGAGGGATTTGCTCCGGAGGTGGCCTGGGTAACTGAAGGTGGAAATGAGGAGCTTGCGGAGAGATTGTGTGTCAGGCCGACTTCAGAAACACTGTTCTGCGATCATTTTGCTAAGATAATCCACTCTTATAAGGATCTGCCTAAGCTGTATAACCAATGGTGTTCAGTAATAAGGTGGGAGAAAACCACCAGGCCGTTCTTGAGAACAGCAGAATTTTTATGGCAGGAAGGGCATACAATACACGCTACTAAAGAAGAGGCGGAGAAAGAAACAAGATATATATTGAATCTATATTCCGATTTATGTAAGGATATTCTGGCTATGCCGGTAATTCAGGGCAAAAAAACCGAGAGCGAAAAATTTGCAGGTGCTGTGGATACCTATACCATTGAAAGCTTGATGCACGATGGAAAGGCCCTGCAGGCAGGTACATCACATTATCTTGGTGAAAATTTTGCCAGGGCATTTGGAATCCAGTATTCCGATAAGGAAGGTAAACAGCGGTATGTACATTATACTACCTGGGCTGTAACTACAAGGCTGATCGGGGCAATAATAATGATACATGGTGATGACAACGGTATGGTCATGCCGCCAAGGATAGCACCTATACAGGTGATTGTTATACCTGTAGCGCAGCACAAGGAAGGTGTGCTTAAAAAGGCAAATGAATTGAAGGATAGGCTGTCTAAAATTGTAAGAGTCAAGATTGATGATGATGCCGATAAAACACCGGGCTGGAAATTCAGCGAATACGAGATGAAAGGTGTTCCAATCAGACTTGAAATAGGACCTAAGGATATTGAAAAAAATCAGGTGGTACTGGCAAGAAGGGATACGGGAGAAAAGTTCACAGTATCAATAGATGATCTGGAAAGCCAGGTAACGGAGCTTTTGGATAAAATTCACAATTCCATGTATGAAAAAGCAAAATCCTTTAGAGATAATAATACCCGTGATGCTCTAAATATGGAACAATTTAAGAATATTGAGGAAAATAAGTCGGGTTTTGTGAGAGCTATGTGGTGTGGAGATGCCAAATGTGAGGAAAAAATCAGGGAGGTTACAGGGGCAACTTCAAGATGTATCCCCTTTGATCAGGAACACATTTCGGATACCTGCGTTTGCTGCGGCAAAAAGGCCGACAAGTTAGTATATTGGGGAAGGGCATATTAAATACCAGCTAAAATTAGAAATGATATGAAAACGAAAGTTTTCATATCATTTTTTATTTTTGCAATGGTTAAAAATAACTTTGAAAATATTTTGTAAATATTATTAGGAAAAAGAATATTTATTGTTATAAT
>NZ_FXYI02000312.1:0-1888 GCF_900184915.1 Clostridium sp. HV4-5-A1G
TTATTATATAGTTATAATTGATTATATAATGAGGATGGTGTCTATGGATAATTTAACTAGTATTTTTAGAAATAAAAAATTGAAACTCACTCCCCAACGTATTGCAGTATATAAATATCTACAATCTACTAAAGAACATCCATCAGCCGAGACAATATACAAGACTCTGCAGATAGATTATCCTACTATGAGTTTGGCAACTGTATACAAAGCTTTAAAAACATTGGTCGAAGTTAATCTCATACAGGAAATCAATGTGGGGGAAGGTAACTTCAGATACGATGGAAACGTTGAACCACACTCCCATATTCAATGTATAAACTGTGGAAAAGTAGATGATATAGAGGGAATTTGCTTTCAGGATCTAAATTATAAAATTAAAGATCTTGTAAACTACAAGGTATTGAGTAATCAGGTCTACTTTTATGGAATATGTGAAAACTGTCAAAAAAACTCAACAGACTAGATAAAAAAAATGACAACTGTCAATTGATTTACGACAGCTGTCATTTTTTATAGCATTTCAATAGGATTCTTCAACTACTTCATTCCATTCATTTCCCGTATATTTTCCTGAAAATATATCATCTATTTTCAGAGATATACTGTATCTAAAATTTTTAGGCATATTGTATATAACGGCTATATTATCTTCCGTACTATTTTTCAAATGTTCTATTATACTTTTATTTATACCTTTTTTAGGAGTATTTACTTTCCTATTTCCAGTTATAAAACCCTTATTATACAATTTTTTTTGGATATTGTCACTCAGTATAAATTTTATAAAATCATTTATTTGATCCATATTTTTGCTATTTACAGGTGTACTCATTATAACATCTGCCATAACTGGAACTTTAACATTATCAGATGCTGAATTGTCATATTGCAAACATTTTATCCTGGTATTTTTAATATCATTTATATAATAGGAAGATGTTATTATCACTGGTATATCATTTCCATTGAATTTTTGTATAGTACTTCCATTCCCAATCTCAAAGGTATCCTTATTTACATAACCATTTTTAACCATATCATTTAATCTGTGAAAACACTCCTGCATCTCCCCCAGTGATTTATAAGCTGAAGGTCCACTGTCATATATATCTTCTAGTTTTTTCATGGAAATCAAGTTATTTGACACTATAGAAAATAAAGCTGTATTTATATCCACATCCTCATTTAATACTACAGGTACTCTTTTTTGCAGAGAATTGAGAGCTTTCAAGCTGCCCATAAATTCATTCATGGAATTGGGCATTTTTAAATTCAATTTATTAAAAGCATCTTCATTACACAATATTTCTATAGTATAGGGAAATAATGCAATGCCATAGTATCTGTCATTAAATCTCCCAAAGGACTTCGATACGCTGTAATATCTTTCATTTAAATTATTTTCCCTGTATAAATTTCTCATATCAGACAGAGCACTTTTCCTAACTAAATTCAGCATGTCTGTTCTGGAAATAAATACAACATCCATATTGCTGTTGTCATTTATATCTCCATCTATTTTCTCACCTATGGAATTATCCACATTCAATTCAACCTTGGGATTGGCTTTTTTGTACTCATTTATAATATATTTTATCATATTTAAAGATTCTCTGTCTTTCACTCCAATATATAGATTTATTTGTCCATCATCACTTGCATTGCTATTTCCACCACAGGCAGATAAATTAAACAGTAATATCAGAGTTAGAAAAAATATTATTATTTTATTTCTATGAAGCATACATTTTCTCATCTCACTTCCAAATATAAACACTTCAAAAATTACTCATACTGAGTATGTACATAAAATTATGTTTCATACAGACAATATTTTATAAATTTATTTTGTAAATAAAATGACTCTTATACACATCTGACGCTG
>NZ_FXYI02000313.1:0-1854 GCF_900184915.1 Clostridium sp. HV4-5-A1G
GCTCAAAAGAATTGCTGGTTTATTCTCATATAAGTTTCCCTATATTTATTCTGTTCAATTTTCAAGGATCATCTCAAGCTGCCTGCTCTTCTTTAAGACAGCTTTTATAGTATATCATCTGTATTTACCCTTGTCAACAACTTTTTTAAATTTTTATTTATAAGTTGATATACCCTGCTTTCTGCTGCAATTTCAGACAACGTGTTTTATTGTAGCACAGTCTATTGCTTTGCAGTTTATTATATCCTACGTATTTCAAGCTTATTTCTTTATTTCTCTCCCTTTATGCCTGCCTCCTTACTTTTTCACATATAGATACTCCCGGTCATGTTCATATATAACTTTACTTTTTGTATTAAAATCTTCTAAGTTAATTATACGCCTATTTTTAAAATACATTTTATTTTGATTTACAATTAAGGGCAAATACCGCCCCATTCAACAACAGTAAATCCATTACGCTTAAATTCATCTATTTTAGGTTCTTTAATTTCTAAATTTTCGTCATCATTAAGGGGCACAAAGTAAAAATAAACTCTTAAAGTAGTATTATTTTTGATATATTCTATTGAGCTGGATATGGCAGCAGAATCATCACCATCTACTAATATCAGTGGTGCTGAATATTTTCCTGCTATTGCCGAAGCTACCAGATCATCTGCATACATATTATTAGAATAAAATCACTCTAAAGTCAAGACTTATTGAATCCGCAGATCTTTTATAATGGCTCTTATAATATTTTCAAGATCCTATACAAATTCTAAATTTACGTTTGTACGGATTCCATATAATTTCAATTAGACAGAATTAATTTTATAAAAAGTTATATGATCCTTCCATTTCCCATTTACAAATAAATATTTTTTATTTAATCCAAGCTCCTTAAATCCACAACTCTTTAATACTCTTTGGGATTTTATATTATCTACCAAAGTAGATGCCTCAACTCTATGTAACTCTAATTCATCAAAAGCATAATCCAAAACTAACTTCAACGCTTCTTTCATGTATCCTTTGCCTTGTTCATCTTCATCTATAGAATATCCTATAAATGCACTTTTCAATACTCCTATTATTATATTTGATATCTGTATCTTGCCTATAAACCTCTTATTTTTGAATATGCCAAAATTAGCGTTTTTGCCACATAGAAATTGCTTATAGCTTTCAATTAAATTTCTCTTTTGCACTTCCAATGTATAAAAGCTTTTCTCTCGTTCTGGTTCAAATTCACTTAGATAAACTTGATTTTTTACATAATAATTTAATGCATCCACTGCATTTTCCGGTGTTAATATGGATAACACTATATTATTTCCTCTTATATGTAATCCTCTATTTATATGCATACTTTTAGTTTTATCGAGATCCAGTCCAAATAATATTTCATTTTTATATCCAGAATCAGCTTTTATGCTTCTCGATATTATACCCTCAAGTTCAAAGCCTAAATCAGTAAATGCTGATATATTTATATCCTCATGTGCTATTATATTTATTTTACCCAGCTCAATTTTGTGAAGAAGAATTTGTATAAAATTTTCCAGAGTATTTTTAAGCAATTTATAACTGCTCTCTCCCCATTTATAAAATTTTATCCTAATCATACTATATTTATTTATTTTAGAAAGTTCAATTATAAATATTCTTCCTATAGTAATACCCAAATTATCTCTTATTATATATTCACTGTCACTACCTTTGACTAAATCAATGGATATAAATTGTTCTTTCAGCATTTCATCGCTCACAATTGTACATTATGATATGTATCTTATACACATCTGACGCTGCCCACGAAGCTAGAAGTGTAGATATCGGTGGTCGCCGTATCATTAAAAAAAAAAAGGG
>NZ_FXYI02000314.1:0-1836 GCF_900184915.1 Clostridium sp. HV4-5-A1G
GTTTTACTATTAAATTATATATTCACTAACTTATAATGTCAATATAAATTCAAAAGTATAAATTTCACGTTTAATATTTTTATATATATTTTGTGGATAATTTCTTGAATAGGTTGTTTTGTTTTGATATTATAAATAGAGGATTGTTAATAACTTAAAAATTTATACTACTTATCCACAATTGTGGATAAGTATGTGCATAACTTGTTTTGAATTTTTTTTATTTCTATATATTTTCCTATTTTACTAACATTATTCATTGTAAATAATGTTAATATTTATTTTACTACTTAAAATTATAATTTTTTTACCTTAATTTTATAAACTTAATTATACACATGTGAATATTTTTATACACACATGTCAACAAAATATAATAATGGAATATTTAAACTCAGATTTATTTTTTAAGACTGGAGGATACAAAATGAATGCCCATCCAAACGAAATATGGGAACAATCTTTAAACATAATAAAAGGTGAAATTACTGAAGTAAGTTTTAACACATGGATTAAAAGTATTACTCCTGTATCCATCGAAAATAATACTTTCGTACTAAGCGTACCAAATGACTTAACTAAAGGAATATTATCCAGTAAATATACAAACCTAATATCTAATGCATTAAAATTAATTACCTCAAAAAAATATAATATTAAATTTTTAGTTTTATCTAAATCAGAGGAAGCATTAACACTAGATAATAAGCCTCAAGAATATACTAAAAGATCAATAACCACAAATGACGAAACAACCATGTTAAATCCCAAATACACTTTTGATTCTTTTGTTATAGGAAATAGTAATAGATTTGCTCATGCAGCATCTCTTGCTGTAGCCGAATCACCGGCCAAAGCATATAATCCACTGTTTATATATGGAGGAGTAGGTCTTGGTAAAACCCATTTAATGCATGCTATAGGCCATTATATATTAGAAAACAATAAAAAATCTAAAGTAACTTATGTTTCATCTGAAAAATTTACAAATGAACTCATAAATTCAATAAAAGATGATAAAAATGTAGAATTTAGAAATAAATATAGAAATATAGACGTACTATTAATAGACGATATCCAATTTATAGCTGGTAAAGAAAGTACCCAAGAAGAATTCTTTCACACTTTTAATGCTTTATACGAAGCAAATAAACAGATAATCTTATCAAGCGATCGACCGCCAAAAGAAATTCCTACATTAGAAGATAGACTTAGATCCAGATTCGAATGGGGGCTTATAGCCGATATACAGCCACCAGATTTTGAAACTAGGATGGCCATATTAAAAAAGAAGGCAGATGTGGAAAATTTAAACATCCCAAATGAAGTCATGGTATATATAGCTACAAAAATCAAATCAAATATTAGAGAATTAGAAGGAGCATTAATACGCATAGCTGCTTTTTCCTCACTTACAAACAAGGAGATAAGCATTGATTTAGCCGTAGAAGCATTAAAAGATATAATTTCAAGTAAACAATCTAAACAAGTTACAATAGACTTAATACAAGATGTAGTAGCAAATTACTATAATTTAAAGGTGTCTGATTTCAAATCAGCTAGAAGAACTAGAAATGTAGCTTTTCCAAGACAAATAGCAATGTATTTATGTAGAAAACTTACAGATATGTCACTGCCTAAAATAGGAGAAGAATTTGGAGGTAGAGATCATACTACCGTAATACATGCCTATGAAAAAATATCAAATAATTTAAAAAAAGATGAGAGTCTTCAAAATGCTATAAATGATTTAACAAAACGTTTAAATCAAAAATAATTATCAACATATGTTTATAATTATTTTATGATATGCTGTTGATAATATTTTTTATATAT
>NZ_FXYI02000315.1:0-1832 GCF_900184915.1 Clostridium sp. HV4-5-A1G
AAAGAGATACAAGTGAAAAATACAATAAAATAATTTTTTAAATACTATATTTTAATATATTATTTAAGTTCTTTTTCTAAAAAATTACTTGTACAATCAATAACTTCATTTTCCCAATTTATACTATTAAATGTATGATCTGCTCCATTTACGGTATATAGGACTGCTTTATCACCATAAATATCCAGATATTTTTCTGATACACTGTGTTTAATAATTTCATCATTATCACCATGTATCAAAAGAACATTTTTATCATAGTTGACAGCTCTTTCAAAAACATTGATATTTTCCGTATCTTTTAAGAAGTCTATACCAAGCATTAACCCTCCCATATCCCTGAAACCATTTCTAAGCATTTTTTTAAGATCTTCTTTTTCATTTTTTTCCCTATTCATGACAATTTCTCTTATGTTACCTGCCGGAGCCCAGAGGCATAGCGATTGTATGTCTTCTTTTCTATCACCTGCCAGCATACTTGCAACAGCTCCTCCCAAACTGAGGCCCAGAATGCCTATTCTATTTTTATCAACAAAATCCAAAGACTTTGCATAATCAAGTATGGCATTTGCGTCATCAAGTTCCCTGGAAACAGTCATATCAACAAAGTCGCCATCACTTTCTCCACTTCCCCCAAAATCAAATCTAACACTTGCAATCCCCCTCTCAGCTAAAATTCTCGATAACTTGACAAATATAAAATGAGATCCTATTTTATCACCTGTAAAGCCATGAAAAATACAAACTATTGGAATATCAGCTGTAATGTTTTCAGGAATGTGCAGCGTTCCTCTTAAAATTAATCCTTTACTTTCAATTTCAACTGCTTTTTGCATTAAATTACACCTCTTTTTTAATTCTAAAACAATTCGCTGTAAAAAGAAAGAGTTTGGGTCAGTTCATCAGTTCTTTTGGTATATGGCAGTATCCCCCTGGATTTTTCTCAAGATACTTCTGATGATATCCCTCGGCGTTATAAAAATTTTCAAGAGGAAGAACCTCTGTTACAATTTTTTTCTTGTAGTTTTTCTGCTGATTTTCTATGGATTTTTTTATAATATTCACATCATCCTCATCTATATAATAAATTCCGGTCCTGTATTGATTTCCCCTGTCATTTCCCTGCCTATCCACAAGTGTTGGATCTATTACCTTCCAGTACATTTCAAGCAATTTTTCAAGTCCTATAATCTGAGGATCATATTTTAAGAAGCAGGCTTCTGCAAACCCTGTATTTCCGCTGCAGACTTCTTCATAACTGGGATTTTTTCCATTCCCATTTGCATATCCAACTTTTGTCTTTAGGACTCCCCTTATACCGTCAAAATATGCCTGAACTCCCCAGAAGCATCCTCCTGCAAATACAATGTTTTTCACAGTTCACATCTCCTATTCTTTCACATAATTACTTTTGTATTTCCTAATTTCAAGCGAACTTCTAATATTCTTTAGTATACTGCTAAATTAATGAATTATAAAAGTTTTTAAGCATAATAATTTAATTACTTTATTAAGTGAACTACCACCACTTATAGAAGTGGATGGCTTCTTAGTCAATATTCCTAATGGAACAAGTTTACCTAAGCTCTAAAGGTCGAACCAACCTCAGTGTATTACCAAAATTATATGGCTAATTTCAGCAGATTTTTACTGGCGTTTATATCCCTGTCATGGTGTGTGTCACATTTAGGACAGATCCATTCCCTGAGTGCAAGATTTTTTACTTCTCTATTCTTGTATCCACAAACTGAACATAATTGACTACTTGCATAATTACCGGGTGCCACTATTATTTTTCTGCCATACCATCCAGCCTTGTATTCCAGCATTCT
>NZ_FXYI02000316.1:0-1818 GCF_900184915.1 Clostridium sp. HV4-5-A1G
ATACAGTTATTATATAGTATATGTATAAGAAGTCGTTATGGTTTTAAATGATTAAATTATTTTTAGTTTAAAAATGCACTGCACTGCTCGGCGAAGGGTGTATTTTTAATTTTTTGAATGATTATTTTCGTCATCAACAGTGATGAAAATCTCATTATTATCCTTAAAATTATTTTTACGTTTAAGTATAGCTTTTTCCTTTAAATATGTGAGTATAGCAAAAATTATTGTAGTGCCTAGGGCTATGGCCATTGTTGTTACATATACTATGGAAAAAATAACAACGTAAGCATTCACTTACGTTACCTTATTTGTTGTCAGATTTAGCTTTGAGTTTTCCATATAAATTTTTACTTTGGCTGTTTAAATGAGTTTTTAGATCTATTTTTATAAGAAGTATCAAAATTTTTTACTATTAATTAAACAAAACTGAAAAATTTTCCTCACTTTTAATTATTTAGGAGGATTTATATATTTTTTGTAGAAGTTCTCATAATAATGGAATATGGAAGGATAATAAAAGAAAAATATGGGAAATAAACTTGAATTTAAATTTTCTATATTGTTAAAAAGTATTAATTTGGAGAATATAAACAGGAAAAGTTTTAAAAGCTCATATCTTAAATGCAAAGATACAAAGATACAAAGATATTTCGGGGGTGAATTATGGATAAAGAAGCATTAATCACAGCAAATTTAGAATCTCTTACTCCTATATGGACAGGCAATGCTTTTGGGAAAACGACGAAAATAAAAGCAAGCAGTATACTGGGAAGTATAAGATGGTGGTACGAAATTATATGCAGAAGTCTTGGAAAAAGAGTATGTGATAATGAATCTTCTAAGAAATGCGAATTAAAGGAAAAAGAATTTTTGAAAGATTTATCAGAAAATATGGGTGAAGATAAAGCATTAGATGATCAAAAAATATGCCCAGTTTGTAAATTATTTGGATGCAATGGCTGGGCAGGAAAAATAAAATTGATTGTAGATGATCGAAGAGGAGAGAACACTGCAGATAAAGTACAAAAAATACAAATAGAAACTAGAAAGGATTCTACTAAAAAAAGATCGTTAGAAGGAAAAATGTTTAAAAAAGGAGAGACTTTAAAATTATCAATTTATCCAGTAAAAGAATTAAAAACTGAAGAAATTGAACTTTTAAATCTTACTATAAGAATAATTTCTGATTATGCAGCATTAGGCGGCAGAACTTCTCAAGGAAATGGGATAATAAAAATAATACCGGAGGATCCTGATAGGGAATGTAATATTAAAGTTAAAAAAGAAAGTCAAAAAAATTTAAGGAAAGACAATTGGAGGATTCCTGCTTTAGAAAATTTCTTTTTTTTAAAGATTCACCTGAAATTTGAGGAAAATATTTCTGATATAATCAAGGGAAAATATTTTTGGACTAGTGATACAGATGAAAAAGATAAAAAAGATAAAAAAGATAAAGATAAAAAAGATAAAGATAATTCGAATTTAAAAAAATGGGAGACAAATTGGACAAGATATGGTTTTATTCCAATAGGATTCCATATTAGGGATACAATTAGAAGAGTAGTGGAAGGTAAGAGATTGAGACATGAATTATTTGGTAAGTATGAAGGTTCTAAAATATTTGTATCTCATGGATACAAAATAGATGAAAAAACAGTAGAAGTTAGAATTTGGGGATATTACAAAAGTAATGAAATTAAAAAACTAGTATTTAAAATTAAAAGTAAACTTAAAGATGGCAAAAGTTTGAAAGATAATCTATTTATCGATAATTATAATAAGTATAATAAGAATTTGAATGTCAATATATATAGT
>NZ_FXYI02000317.1:0-1814 GCF_900184915.1 Clostridium sp. HV4-5-A1G
AAATTATATATATTATACAATTATTGTAAATATAAATAAAGATATTTTTAGCTAAAATAGAAATTAAAGTAAATATAATTAATTGACTTTACATGTAACCACCACCAGTAAACTTCCTGTAGCACAGTGCTTCAGTTAAGTGGGATTCGTTTATACATTCACTGTGATCTAAGTCTGCTATTGTCCTGGAAACTTTTAGAATTTTACTGTAAGCTCTAGTTGTCAATTTATATTTAGAATAAATTTTTGCAAGTATTTCTATAGATTTTTTATTGAGTTTACAGTATTTTTTAATTAAAGTGCTGTTCATTTCTGAATTATACTGTATTCCATGATTCATGAATCTTTTCTTCTGAATTTTTCTGGCGTCTTCCACTCGTTTTCTTATTGATTTAGAAGATTCGCTTTTTTTGGAATTCTGGATGTCTTTGAAGTTTAAAGAGGTTACGAAAGTAAATAGATCTATTCTATCCATAAAGGGACTTGATAGTTTTGATATATACCTCTTTCTCTCATAATCTGTACATGTACAATGTTTACCAGAAGCAAAGTTTCCACAAGGACATGGGTTGGTGGCCATTATGGTCATGAAGTTGCATGGGAAGGAGACTCTGCCAGAGCATCTGTTTATTGTTATTCTCTTTTCTTCTAAAGGCTGTCTTAAAACTTCCAGCACATTTTTTTTGAATTCAAGTACTTCATCCAAAAAAAGTACACCATTGTGCGCTAAAGATATCTCACCGGGCATTAAATTATTTCCACCTCCTATGAGAGCAGCTGCTGTGATGGTGTGATGGGGACTTCTAAAGGGTGGTTTGGTTATAAGACCTTCGTTTGTATTTAAATTTCCAGTAACGCTGTATATTTTAGTGACTTCTAGGGATTTTTCGTAATTCAAATTTGGAAGTATAGTTGGAACTCTCCTGGCCATCATAGTTTTACCAGAGCCAGGCGGGCCAGCCATGAGTACATTATGATTTCCAGCAGAAGCTACTTCCAGGGCTCTTTTGCAACTTTCCTGCCCAAATACATCTGAAAAGTCCAGAGTGGAATGTGGAATTTTAGATGACACCCTTTTATGCTTATAAGGAAGTAGATCCCTGTATTTTATAAAATATACTATTTGCTTTAAATTCTCAAATGCGTAACAATTTACTCCTTTTATAGAAGAGCATTCCTCTGCATTTTCAATAGGAACTATAAAATTTTTTATATTGTTTTTTATACCCTCTAATGTTATTGGGAGTACACCCCTTACTTTATTTAAATTGCCGGATAAGGACAATTCACCTAGTATTAAAAAATCTTCCCAATCATAAAAATTCATTTGCCCTGTGCATATAAGTATACCAACGGCTATAGGAAGATCAAACAGAGAACCTGCTTTTTTCATATCTGCTGGAGCTAAATTTACTACTATTTTTTTTATAGGAAATTCAAATCCTGAATTTATTATTGAAGCTTTTACTCTTTCTTTAGACTCTTTTACAGAAGTGTCTGCCAGGCCAACTATGTTGAAGGAGGGAAGCCCTCTTTCAATGTCTACTTCTACTGAAACTATACTTCCATCTATGCCTAAAAAGGAAGATGTATTTAATTTGATAGCCATATTATTATCACCTCTGCTTAATTCTTGACAATAATATTTTGTTTTAAACTTTTAAAGATAAAACACTGTAAATTTTGAATAAAATAATGGGATTGTGAACATAATTTTTACATAATTATATTTATAGGATGTGAATTATTTATGAACATATATGATCTGTGGTTTGCTTCTGTTAAAGTATCGAATAAAATAAAAAATAATATAT
>NZ_FXYI02000318.1:0-1791 GCF_900184915.1 Clostridium sp. HV4-5-A1G
CTTTTAAGCAATAGATTTTATATTATATACATTGAACTTAATCTAAAATTATGTATTAACTATTAATTTTTTACCAAACATTGAATAGTTTAGGACAATAAATTATAATTATATGTAATTGAATACAGCCCAGGAATATTGGAGGTGCTTTGATAATGAAAATAGGCTTGTGCCAGATGATGGTTTCAAAGTCAAGTAAAAAGGATAATTTAAAAAGAGCTCAATATATGATTCATGAAGCAGTGCACAGAGGGGCTGAGATAGTAGCTCTGCCCGAAATTTTTAACTGCTATTATAATCTCAAATATTTTAGAGAATATGCAGAAAGTTCCAGTAATTATGGTGAGACTTTAAATATGTTATCTTCTACAGCAAGGGAACTTGGAATATATTTAATAGGAGGATCTATACCTGAAATTGATGAAAAAGATAATCTATATAATACCTCCTTTATTTTCGATGAAAGTGGGAAATTAGCTGAAAAGTATAGAAAAATACACTTGTTTGATGTGAATATACAGGGCAAGATAAATTTTAAGGAATCCGATATTTTAACTCCAGGAAATAGAATGCCGGTGATAGATACAAGGTGGGGGAAAATAGGTGTAATTATTTGCTTTGATATAAGATTTTCAGAACTTGTAAGGATTATGGCACTTAAGGGTGCAAAAATTATATTTGTTCCTGCAGTTTTTAATATGACTACAGGCCCTGATCACTGGGAGACTTTATTTAGAAGCAGAGCTATGGACAACCAACTTTATATGGTGGGTATATCTCCAGCAAGAAACATGAATTATTCCTATGTTGCTTATGGAAAATCTCTTGTAGCAGATCCCTGGGGAAAAATAATAAATATATTAGATGAAAAAGAGGGAATACTAATATCAGAATTGAATTTAGATTATATAGAGAAGGTTAGAAGTTCTCTGCCTATTTTAAAAAATGTAAGGAAAGATATATACAGAAATTTATTGTTGTAAATTTTTAGGTTCAGATGGAGTCTGATTATGAAAAATGATTTCATCCACCTGAACCTCAGAAAAGTTTATCAAGACGTTACAATCAAATATTAAAATAAAGATGCGTTATTACAATTTTATGGTGTTGTCCGAGGAATTCATTTTTTCAACTATGCTGTACATATTAGTTATTTCACCTACAACAAGTTTTTCCTTTAAGCCATAGAAGTCAAGACAAGTTCCGCAACTATAAATATGTACTCCTTTTTCTTCTAATACTTTTAAATTATCTATGGAATCAGAACCTTCTGTGGTCAATTTGACTCCTCCATTTAAAAATATTAAATCAGTTGGTAAATTGTTGCTTTCAGTCAATGCATACAAATAGCTCTTTATTAAAATTGCTCCAAGTTTGTCATCGCCAAGCCCCAGTTTATCATTGGATATGACTATAGTTAGCTTTCTATCATCGAAATTCATTGGTTGACAGCTATCTGCATTCTTTGTAATAGTTATATAATATAGATTGTCTTTTTGTTTTGCCTCGCTGACAAAACCATTACTCTTTGCGAATTTTAACAGATTACTTTTAGAAACGTCGTTGTCTACAATGACAGTAGCAGTTCCTTCTTTTATTGAATCAAAATACTTTTTGGTGTTTATCACCGGTTGAGGACACTGTAAACCCTTGCAGTCTATTATATGTTCCATTAACGTACCACCTTTCAGAATTTATATTATTAGAAATTAAAATTTGCTCAAATAAATTATAGCATAGGGTAAATACCTTTCTCTTATACACATATGACGCTGCCGACGAAGCTAGAAT
>NZ_FXYI02000319.1:0-1768 GCF_900184915.1 Clostridium sp. HV4-5-A1G
AAGAGAGCTACAGATGATCCGTATTTTGAAAATATCAAGAAAGTTACCAAAAACAGCTGTTATGAAGCTGTGGTAACAGGAGTAGAGTCTTTTGGAATATTTTTTGAGCTGAAACATTTAAAACATGTGAGTGCACTTTGTCCATACCCTCACTGGGAAGGTTTCAATCCAGAGCCGGGTGACACATGCGTCATAAAAATAAAAAGGATTTTCCAATCTGAAGAGCTTAAAATGCGGAAAATAGATGCCAATCTTGTGAGACTTATAAGAAGAGCAAGGTAATTTTGTAGGGTGGTTAAAAACTAACTGCCCTACAAATATATATATGGGAGTGATAATAGATGGCACTTTATAAAATAGATACTCTTGATAGATTGTTAAGATTTATCAGTGATATGGTAGATGATAACCGTCAAAATGTTAAAAATTTGAGTTCATTAAAAGAAATGGCGGGTTTTGGTGATCCCAACAGTAAAGATATTTTAAAGGGTGTAATTATAAATTATATAAACAAGTCGGTGGATACTCAAAATATAAACTTACTTATAGAACAATACCATGTAAATTATTTCGAAAAAGTATATACAGGGAACAATAAAGATTTTGGCATGATAATAAACAGTTTGTGTATTCACAGGGATGACAACCTCAACGTAAAGATTGGGCTTCTGGCACAGATAATATTTCAGGAGCTGTATGGACTTTCAGTGATAGATATATACAGTTACAATGATGTAGATGGTCTGAATGAAATAAACTTAAATACCAAGGATTTCGTGAGCTTTCAGATAAAAGGAAGAAAAGAAAGGGTAAAAAAACTGTATTTTAAGGATGAAGTTTCCTATGAAGATACGATAAGAAGAAGTGTGTCATTTTCCAAACTGGACAATTTTCATCCTCTTGACTTTAATAATCCGGAAGTGAAATGTGAAAGAATTTGTGGTGCCAGGGTAACTGCAGTAATGCCGCCGTACAGCAGGTATTATTCACTCAACTTGAGGTATACGGGGGCCACTTTCTTTTCAAAAGAGTTTTTCATAGCTTCCAGGACTTCAAATTTATATATGGAGGAATTCATAGATCTCATAATGAAAGGCAGACCCAATATTTTTGTACTTGGTGGACAGGGTACAGGTAAGACAACATATCTTCTAAGGCTCATATCTTCTATCCCAGAAAATGTATCAATTCTTACAATAGAATCTACATTGGAACTTAACATACTCAAATATTTCCCGGACAAAGATGTCAAAAACTTAAAATTCTTCAAGTTGAAGTCTCCTGAAGATTGTTTTAAGACAGGGCTTAGGATGAACCGTGATATAATCATAGACGGTGAAGTATTGACTCCCGAAGAGGCCTATATAACTCTGGAGGCAATGACAAGGCAGAACAGGGGAAGCATGGGGAGCTTCCACACCTCCTCAAATCAGGACTTTATATATGACTACAAAAATATGCTTTTACGCGGAGGAATATATAAGACTGAGGAATCCGCACTATACGATATAGCCAGAGCAGTTAATATTCTTATATTCATTTCTATAAACAGGCAGACAGGTAAGAGATATATAAAGGAAGTATCGGAAATGATATTCAAGCCTGAAGATTATCACAGGCCATATGAATTAAGCACATTATTTAAGTATGATAGGAAAAAGGATGAACTGTTTCCTGTAAATCGAATATCCGAAGCTTTTCTTGACAGGGCTATGGATTATGAGTTTACAGAGAGTGATCGCGTTAAATTATATAATTTATATAAAAA
>NZ_FXYI02000320.1:0-1734 GCF_900184915.1 Clostridium sp. HV4-5-A1G
TTAAGGGCTATTTGAAAATTAAAATATATTCAGTTCAAAAATTCAAAAAATGTGTCTACTTTATTGACATAGATCCATAATTATTTGTATCCAGGATTGTAGTCAAAGCCGCTGGCACTGACGTCAAGCTGGTAACTTCTGGTGGTAAACTGCAATTTCGTGTACTGTGACTTACTCAATAAGCTAACCGCACTGTCAGGTATAACTCCTGCTCCGCCATAAACCAATTCTTTAGTATATTTACTGGAGTCGGTATACTCTTTCTGTTTTGCCACGTCTACATTGTTTACCAGTATCAGGGGTGCATTTTTCTGTGCTGACAGTGCATAATCAGAAAGAGCATCCGCAAAACCACTGCCACTTGCAAAAGTCACCGTATCAGAATCCATGCCGAACTGTTTTGCTATATTTAGGGAAGTTTCATAATGATCCCATAATAATCCATGCTCTGATGAAATAGAAGCGTTAATTTATCAGAGCAGATGGTAAATTGAATAGGTAAAATATGTTTGCTGAAATTAAACAATATAAGTCCATAAGATTAAATAAGCTGCGGATTCAGGAAATATTAAACATAAACTATAAGACAATAAAAAGTATTGGGAGATGTAATCGGAGCAATATGTATGGTTAGCTGAGGTATCGTGAAGAATATTTAAATCAGTCGGTGCTTTGTGTACATATTTCAAGTCTTTCATAAATTCTTTTTTATCCTTGGAAGCCATATATTTAATTGAATTCTTTAATTTATTTAAGAATATTGTCCCAAATCTAACATTTTGTTATACAAAAATAATGAGTATAGATTTGGTTTTACACAAATCCATACTCATTCCCGAATCCTTTTATGATATATTGGTATTAGATTATATAGTTCTTTATATGTTTTTTTACATAGTCATTTGGTATAATACTATTTAACAAATTGCCTGTAAAATATTGGTTAAATACTTTCCTTATATCATTATCTTCTTGTAAAGATTGAGGATCAAATTCAACTGTTCCTATATATTTTTTAATTGAATTCCATTCCTCTAAGCTTAAAGTATTTCCATAAAAGTTTACAACATAATCTAAAAACAGATCATAATATTTTCGCGATGTACAGTTCCTTAATCCAGCTTTAGTTTGCACATTCTCTACACCAAAGTGTTCACACCTGCACCAATAAAATCCGTCTTTAGAATCATTAATTTGCATTTTTTTACGCATTGATGATTCCAAATTTATAATCTCTTTATTCCTTGGACGATATAGATATTTATATTGGAATTTATGATCTCCACCTTTATCCAGTCTTTTTAACACAAATGTTGTGTTAACCTTTTGGACACCAAAATCCCCATAAATTCCATAAGCTAAAAATTGTGAACTGATCTTTGTCGCATTTGCACCAACTGATGCATCCTCCATAGCTGCCATTACATCAAAACCTTTTATTGGACTGAAATATAAGTGGTTCTTTTTAAACTTATCCTCGATAGCATCTACAATTTGAGAACTTCCCACAAATTATCTCCCCTTAATTGACATAAATTTAAATTAACTTTAGTTATATTACCTACTTGAAAAATACTTAATTCCTCCATTTTGTAAAATATTTGTAATACATATTTCTTGGAAAGTACATTATTAATAATACCATAGCTTAGTTTATAAGTCAATATAAATTTATAAACTTATTTAGATTTAGATATTTGATTTAATTTTACATCTAAAAACCCAATTAACATC
>NZ_FXYI02000321.1:0-1723 GCF_900184915.1 Clostridium sp. HV4-5-A1G
ATATCGCCGGTGCTGAAAGTGACGGGCAACAAATATACCTTTGAAAAGATGAAGGGAAATATAGATTTTGATGCAAGCGGAATTCTATCGGGAAAAGATACGGTAGAACAGCTGGGCGAGAAACTGCTGAATGAAGTCATCCATGTGGCAGAGGGAAAAGTTACAAAGGCAGAAGCATTGGGCTTCAATGATACTGCAATATGCAGAGTGTGCAACTATGTGTAGGTTATTTGTTCGAATGAGAATTATTTATAGTATTTTAAGGAGGAATTCAAATGCAAAAAAGTATAGATAAAATACCCAGTGGACGTTGGATTCATATAATCCCACCTGCAATACTGGTTTATATAGTAGCATTTATGGATCGTACAAATATAGGTTTTGCAATGGCAGGAGGAATGAGTGAAGAGCTAGCTATGACAGCTAGTATTACGGGCCTTGCTGCAGGAATATTCTTTGTAGGGTATCTGTTTCTGCAGGTACCTGGTGGTCAAATAGCTGAAAAGGGAAGTGCCAAGAAATTTATAGCCTATTCCATTTTAGCCTGGGGTGGACTTGCAGTTGTATCAGGATTTGTCAAGAATGTACCACAGCTGCTTGCAATTCGTTTTCTGTTGGGAGTTGCTGAAGGTGGTGTTTGGCCCGCAATACTTACCATTATAAGTCATTGGTTTCCAAATGAAGAAAGGGGAAGGGCAAATGCATATTTTATAATGAATGTGCCTATAGCTTCCATAATAACCGGACCTCTTTCCGGGTGGATTATAACTGCGTACAGCTGGCGTGCCGTTTTTGTAATAGAAGGCATAATATCCCTTGCACTTATACTGGTTTGGCTTCCGCTTATAAGTGACAGGCCTGAAGATGCTAAGTGGATATCTAAAGAAGAAAAAGAGTATATTACACGAAAAATAAAAGAAGAGCAGGAAAATATAAAAGATCTGGAGGGAACTGCAGTATCTTTTAAAGATATATTCTCCAATATAAATATGTGGAAATTGATTATAATATATTTTTGCTATCAGACCGGAATATATGGTTTCTCGCTGTGGCTTCCAACTTTGATAAAAGAACTTACTAAATCAGGAATGAATGGTGTGGGGTGGTTGTCTACATTGCCGTATATAGGCACTATAGTTGGACTGTATGTATTTTCTCATCTATCTGACAAAAGCGGAAATAGAAGACTGCATACTGCATTACCTTTGATCGGATTTTCCATATGTTTGTTGCTGTCAGTTCAAACCAAATCCAATATATGGCTGTCATTTGCATTTTTAATTGGATGCGGTGTATTTCTTCAAGCAGCTTCAAGCGTATTCTGGACAATACCACCTATATTGTTTAATGCTGAAATGGCAGGTGGTGCCAGAGGAGTTATAAATGCACTGGGAAATCTGGGAGGCTTCTTGGGACCGTATATAGTTGGATGGCTGACTATGAAATACAGTTCTGGTATAGGGATTTATAGTTTAGTAATAATTTTGGCAATTGGATTTTTAGTGACGGTATCATTACCGAAAGAGACATCTAAAAGTGAACAATTATAAATGAATTATTTTGAGCATGTATGAAATACCAAATGAATGGGAGATGTAAATATGGAGTCTTTGGATTTAAGTAAATTTCCTAAAATAGAATTACCTAGGTTCTTGAAAATAAAGCAGAATTTTGAGAAAGATAGAGTTGAAAATGTAGAACTTGAAGTGGCGGATAAAGTAAG
>NZ_FXYI02000322.1:0-1683 GCF_900184915.1 Clostridium sp. HV4-5-A1G
ATTTAAAAAAGAATATGATTATGGAGTTTTTAAATACTATAAAAATTATTTTGAAAAAGTTTCAGAGGACAAATGCCCCTTTGAATTAGACTTAGAAAAAGCAGGAGGAAATGGTAAGTCCTTATTGATGGATACTGATATTAAAATTAAACTTAATGGTTCAAAAACAAAATCAAGCGAAAATTTTAAACTTGTTAATGTAATAAATGGAGGTGGTGAAGCTTATAAAGATAATTTTATAGAGAAAATCATGCTTAAAGGCTGTGAAAATATTAATTCCGGAATTGACAAAGGTTCTCCGAAGAGACAATTAGATGATTTTAATTTAAATATTGCGAATGCTTTTGGAAGTATAAAAGAAAGGATCCTTGATACTGATGAGGGAAGAAGTAATTATGATAAAAAAAGAATAGATTTTTTAAAAGACCTTGGGAGTAAAAATTTTGATTTTGATAGAGATTTAATTGAAGAAATCATGGAATACATTCAATGTAAAGTAAAGGAATGGTACAGTCATCTTTTAAGTGACAGCAGGTTTTCAATCAATGATATAACTTTATGGGATCAGGCATATATGACTTCTTCTATGTTTAAAGCGGCTTTAGCGGCTATATCTTTGGATGGCTCAATGTATGATAAATATATGAATGACCCAAGAAAAGTAAAGTGGTCAATTCTTGGAATACAGTATGATAAGCTTGGTCTTGCTGAGAAAGCCATGAATCCTCATTTTATCAAATGGTACAGAGAAAAAACCTCTAAAGTGGATGAAGAAATAAAGAAATTAGTGGAAATAGATTATGCATTAGGAAATGAAATCTATAGAGATGAAACCGGGATATATTTTATTGCTCCAGAAAATATCTGCGGTAATCATGTAAAGAAAAATGATGAGACAGAAAAACTATATTATTTAAATGATAGCCTAATTGAACTTCAAAATGAAATAGTAAAATGCTTTGAAAGTTTTAACGGAGAAATTTTTCCTGCAGTATTTTTGACAAAGCCTTCAAGGGGAACGATGAATATAGCTTATCTTTTAAAAAATGCAAAAAAAAATTTTCTTAAACCTATTTATCCTAAAACTGCTGATATTGAAAAATTATTTAAAGCAGAATCATCAGAACATTTTAATAAAATATGTGATGTTTGTGGGATTAGACTAGCTGAAGAAGAAATCAATGGTTTAAAATTATGCAGCATCTGTGCTGAAAGAATACGCAATCAAAAGAATAATTTAATAGATAGTAATGATGAAGAAACTGTTTTTACGGGAGAAATCCAGGATAAAAACGGCAGAATAGCTTTGGTAACACTCAAATTTGAGTTAGATGAATGGTTAAATGGCAATATGCTGAACTTAATGCTTTCTAATTTTGAATGTGAATCAGTAACAATAGCAAGTATAGTATCCTTATTTAAAAACATAAGAAAAACATATTCACCATTTAGTTCTGATAATATTACAACTTGTTTAAAAAAGTATAAGAAATTTGCAAATAATAATAGTAAGGAAGAGGTAATAAATGTTCTTCAATATTTTGATAAATCTTTTATTATATCATATAAATCTGTTATGAATAAAATGTTTGAAGACGGAGAATATAAATTACCTAAAAAAAATGAAGAAAAAGTTAAATATAAGCGAAGAAAAGAAACTTTTATTTATTATATATATAAGTT
>NZ_FXYI02000323.1:0-1664 GCF_900184915.1 Clostridium sp. HV4-5-A1G
TATAGATTGTTTACTAGTATAAGTTAAATGTATTATAATTAATTATAGAATAGAAATAAACTATAAAGATTTCATATAGGATTAGAAAACTGATCAATCTCAACATTTCAATAAAAAATTTGATAACGTATCTAATAATTCTTATCTACTGAATGCTTAAAATTTAAGCTGACCAATAATTGTGTATTCACAATTAACTTATATTTTTTGTGAAGGGAGGAATTAATTTGAAAAGTAATTTTCCCAATTTAGACTATATAATTAATGTAAATAATTTTCAAAAGATTCAAGATGCTATATCAAAAGTGGTGGAGACGTCCCTACTGACTGTTGATTATAAAGGGACGCCTGTTACGAAGCATAGTAATTGTAGTGATTTCTGTAAAATCATAAGAACTAACTGTATTTACTCCAAATTGTGTGAAAAGTGTGATTCAAGAGGAGGGTTAGAAGCGGCCAGGCTGCAGCATCCTTATGTGTATATATGTCATATGGGACTATTGGTTTTTGCCATACCTGTAATTGTAGATGGTCAATATTTAGGGGCATTGGTGGGTGGTCAGATTTTAATTAAAGAGGATTGCCGAAAGAAAGATCTTGAACGGATATTTGAAGATAGGTTCACAAAAGCAAAGTTGTTTGATAAAAAAGAAATTGAGGAAGCGTATAAAAAAATTCGAGCAGTTTCACTGGATAGGATTAAATCAGTTGCCAATATGATATTTCTTATCAGTAACTATATAGTAGAGGAAGCCCTATTAAAAATAAAATTAAACGAGATGAATGAAGAAATATTAATGACAAGCAGAAATAAAAATGTAGAAGAAGTTTTACTAAAAACAAAATTAAATGAAATGAGTCAAATAATATCAATGACAAGCAGAGATGAAAATATGAAAAATGTAAACATAACACAGGGAAAAGAACCTGATAAAGTATATAGTTTAATTGATACTATTAATAAGGGAATTTATAACAAGAGCTTTGAAATAAAAGAACAGAAGAACAATATAATTTTGAGGCCAGCTTTAGAATACATTCAAAATAACTATTGTCATAGCATTAGTCTAGATGAAATGGCATCTTTATGTAATATTAGTTCCAGCTATTTCAGCAAACTTTTTAAAAAAATGACCGGTGAGAATTTTTCCAACTATATAAGTAAATTGAGAATGAAAAAGGCAAAAGAGCTGCTTGAAACTTCTGATATTTCCATTAAAAATCTTTCTATAGATTTGGGCTTTGAAGATTGTGGATATTTTGTAAAAGTATTTAAAAAAATAGTGGGTGCTACACCCTCTTCGTACAGACTACAACATAAGTTTAAACACAATGAAGTACAATAAATAGATGCATTTAGTACAAAAAAATACAATTGCTGAAAAAAAAGTAAACGTTTTATTGCATCAAGATTACAGAATAATTCAATGAATATTGTCTGCCAATTTACTATAATTTAAATATAGACTAACTGATAAGTAAAGGGAATTTCTAATTTGTCAAGTTAATGAGACAGAGTATAAAGTCAGAGGCTTTATACCCATTTTTGTTTTAAAAGGAAAGTCATCGATGGCAGAAAAATTCATTAGGTGCAAATCCAAGGCTGTCAGGTTTTAAAAATGAGAAAGAATTGAGAGGAAGAGGAATTTCCTATTGTGCAACCT
>NZ_FXYI02000324.1:0-1635 GCF_900184915.1 Clostridium sp. HV4-5-A1G
TTTTAATTACCTAAGTTTTGTACCAACGTAAAATAATATTTTTGATTTTAATGCCAGTAAATTTAAGCCAATAATTACTAAATTTATCCTCTTTTTAATCACAGTTTGCTGGTTTAATGTGGTAACCCCAAAAAACAAATTGCTTAATACAGGTAAAACAGCTTTACCATTAATGGATTATATTGCATTACAATTTTAAATATTAAAACATAGTTGTTCATATGATGGTCCACAAAGTGCATCTGTAATAATTCTGGAAAGTTTGGTAAGTGAAGGAATATTAACCTCTATTTTATCAATAGTTCGCCTTACAAAACCTTTTATATTACCAACTTTCTTTACTAGAACTCTAACCCCGACAGTTTCTAATTCAGTATTATGCAATGTCGTTGTTTTAAACCAGGTTATAAGATTATGAGTTAAGAAAACTAACCAGAGGAATCCATAAATACCATAAAAAGAAGTAGTTCTAAGGTTTTTAATATGATATACATTTTTAGCTATTTTAAAAAATGCTTCAATTGTTTGACGTTCATTATAAAAGTGAAATATTTCAACTGCATCCATATTATTTGAATCAATATTGGTTACAAGCATTGTATGTTTTAATTTACCACTTTTAGTGAGAATTTGAACTATTATAATTCTCAATCCACCAGTATTATGGAGCTCGTAAACCCATGCAGCCTCATCAGCTTTGGTATACTCAGAATATGGTATTCCTTTGGCAATATTTTTTGCTTTTACAGTAGAATAACCTTTGGTAACAAACTTTAAGTTAGGTATGGATTTCATTAGCTCGATTATATTTGTAGAGCCATATCCACTATCTGACCGTATAATTAAATTACCATTATTCAATGAGTCTGTGTACTTTGACAATGCAGATTCAAGCAAATCTTTAAAATGATCTTGACAATGTGTATTCCCAGAATCAAGATACATTGCAATTGTTTCAGAGTATTTTCCTGTAAATGCTGCTGACATTTGGTATCCACACTGGTTTTTTTTCTTTGAGAAATACCCTTTTGCGGTTAATTCATAGGATTTTCCGTTTGCAATTAATCCAGATTGATCGAAATCTACAACGACATATTTATCAGTAAAAACTGAATTGCTATTTTTAATGAAAAGTTTATGATGTATATCTTCAAACTGGGATATAGAGTCAATGTCAAAACGGTTTAAAACTTTGTTAATCTGTGATTGATCAGGAAAACTATCCATATTGAATAAATTTGCAGATAATTTTTCTGGTCCAAGGTTTTCATTAATGTCTTTCATAAATTCACAGCCTACAACTATGGACATTATTATGGTGATTAGTTTCTGATAGACCGAGAATTTAACTTTTTTCATCTTTAGTTTAAAATTTTTTAAGGGCTTAAAAAATTCAAGCTTTAGCCCACATTGCATTACTGAAATAAGCCAAATGGAAGTAGTTTCTTCTTTACAGTCACTTTGAGAAAATGTTATCTTATTCATATAGGATAATACCACCTTTCATGATTGTTTTTCCAAAGAAGCTATTTCTAGAAAGGTGTGATATTATCCTCTAGTTACTTTTTGGGTATAATACCATGGAAATTTGTTCATGTTAGTCAGATTTTGTTTGTACGAAATCTAGGTAATTAA
>NZ_FXYI02000325.1:0-1632 GCF_900184915.1 Clostridium sp. HV4-5-A1G
GTATAAGTGGATTAAGCATTATAAATATAAAACTGTTATTATAGTTACAAAAATTGATAAAATTTCTAAAAATAAATTATACGATAATTTAAAAATTATAAAAGATACTCTGGAGTTGAAAAAAGATGATGAAGTATTGACTTTTTCTGCTTTAAATAAGAAGGGAAGAGAAGAAATTTTGGATACTCTAGATTCCATGCTTAATTTAATTCCTGAAGATTAATAATTAGTAAGGCTAATAAAAATAGCAAGGAGAAATTAATAATGTTTAGGTTGGATATTATAAAAAATGCTCTAGTTTTTGTACTTGTTTATGTACCACCTCTTTTGGTATTTATCAAGTTCTGGCGGAAAGATAAAAGAAATAATGTAATTTTGCTTATTATAAGTGTATTGTATATAATTCTTTCCATATTTACAGAAAATTTTATTCCATTTATTTTTGTAGTTATTAATTTGTGGTATATAAAACATACAGATGAATTCTATAAGTTTGATTTTAAAAATTTTAAAATTTTTGAAGCTTTTAAGATGGTGTTCATATTTTATTTGGCTGCTTTTTTTATATCTGCAATTGAGACAACAGTGCTTTCTAATTTTAAATTGGAATTACAACAGCAGGAAATAGTTACTCATATGGCAAATATGCCATTGGGAAAATTTTTAATAATGATTCCAATAGTTATAATATTTGCACCTGTCTTAGAAGAATTTGTATTTAGATGGCTTATATTTGAAAAAATATTTGCGAAGAGAATTGGAATTTACCTGGGAGCATTTTTAAGCAGCTTTTTATTTGCTGTAATTCATTTTAGCCTTAATGCATTTCCAATAATACTGTGGATTGGACTTTATAATTGTTATTTAATATATAAAAAGGGATACTGGTATGCAGTGTTCAATCATTTTGCATTTAATTCTGTAACTGTAATAGCACTTTTACTGCAAAAATTAAGCTGATTTTTAAAGTAAAAAACACTATCGGAAACTAATTACAAATTTTGATAGTGTTTTTTAATGTAATTTTAATTAACTTCTATGTGTGTTTCTACTGGAATTGATGGAATTTATATAATTATTTAATGTTTTGGCTGCATCTGGGGAATCTTGTAGCTCTTTTATTGTACGGAGAAGCTCTTCCTTTATAGTTCCTCCGTTTTCTATTTTAGATAATCTATTTTCCAATGCTGCCAGTTTTGATTTTATATCTGAATCGTTAAAGTTAGAATTCCCCTGAGTTCCTCCATTGGAAGAATTTAAATTTTCCATAAGTGAACCCAGTTGATCATTGGAGAAATTTTTATTTCCACCCAATGCGGATAATATGGATAGAAGTTGAGTTATATCTATATTGTTTAAAATATCACCTATATTAAAACCATTATTATAGTTCCTGTGGTGTTTTGACATTTACATTCACCTCGTTTTTAATGTTGTGTATTTGGTAAGTTGAACTTATACTTATATTCATTGAGTTATCATAATTAAATTTATATTATATATTATTCAAGATGGACAGATTTGACACAAAAATGGGAGATTGTAATGGTAAAATGTCCGGATAATAAGAGAAATTTAATTTTATATAAAATTTCACTAAAAAAATTATAGAAAGTAACGATATAATTAAAT
>NZ_FXYI02000326.1:0-1629 GCF_900184915.1 Clostridium sp. HV4-5-A1G
ATATTTATACTATATACTAAATGAATACAATTATGTATTCATTTAAAATAAAAGAGGAAAGATGCCCTGCATCCCGGCATCTCCCCTCTTTTATACGATTTACTATTATTTTATAAAACAGTAAATGAGAATCAATAATATATCATCAGACTACTTTCCATCCGTTGGAGAAACTACATTTTCCTCCTTACTCATTAAACTGTGACTTCTACTATAAGTGAAATAGATTACAGCCCCTATGCACAACCATATTACACATACCATTTGAGTAAAATGAGGCAGATTCCATATCAGATAAGCACAAAATATTATAGACACTGCAGGAACAAAAGGTACCCATGGACATCTAAACGGCCTCTCATATTCCGGTCTTGTCTTCCTCAAAACTATGACTGAAGCAGATACTATAATGAAGGCAATCAATGTACCTATGTTTGTAAGCGTTGCCAGCTCTCCCAGAGAAACAAATCCTGACAGCAGCATTACTATAACTCCAACAAGCATAGTACTCTTTATAGGTGTTCTAAATTTAGGATGTACATCTGAAAAAACTTCAGGGAGCAGGCCATCTCTGGACAATGAGAACAATATACGGGTTGAACCATAAGTCATAACCAGAAGTACAGAAGTAAGTCCGCACACTGCGCCAATAGATACCAGTGCAGATCCCCAGGAAATCCCTATCTTTTGCAGTGCAAACGCCACTGGAGCTGCAGTAGTTTTATAAGTATAATATGGAAGCACTCCTGTCAGCACTGCTGAAACCAATATATACAATAAAGTACAGACAAGCAGGGAACCTAATATACCTATAGGCAGATCCTTTTGTGGATTTTTAACTTCTTCAGCTGCCGTGGAAACAGCATCAAAACCTATATAGGCAAAGAATATAACTGCTGCGCCCTTAAATACGCCGCTGACACCATAAGGGAAAAATGGGTGATAGTTAGTGGGTTTAATATGTCCTACTCCTAAAATTATGAACAGTATTACCACACTTAATTTTATCAAAACAAGTATATCATTGAGTTTTGCACTCTGGCTCATGCCTCTGAAAAGGAAAAGTACTATTACAAGCAAGATCAATATACATGGCAGATTTATTATACCTCCGTTTGCAGGCGGATTGACTAAGGCTGCTGGTAATTTGATTCCTCCAGATTCGAAAAGTGCCACTATATAACCAGACCATCCAACCGCAACTGCTGAAACCGCTACCATATATTCCATCAGTAAATCCCAGCCTATCATCCAGGCCCATATTTCACCTAAACCTACATAGCCAAAGGTATAGGCACTACCTGCTACAGGAATCATTGCGGCCATTTCCGAATAGCATAGCGCGGCAAAACAACATGTAACTCCCGAGAATATAAAAGATAATATTAGTGCTGGCCCTGCGTAATTTGCAGCAGCAACCCCTGTCAGTACAAAGATGCCCGTCCCAACTATGGCACCTATTCCCAACATGGCGAGTTCAAGAGGTCCCAATACTTTTTTCAATGATTTTTTCCCCTTAGTTTCGGCTAACAACTTATCTAGCTCTTTAGTCCTAAATATAGAATTATTTGTAGCCATACTTACACTCCCTTCAAAAATAATATTAATAAATTTAAAACTATTATAATT
>NZ_FXYI02000327.1:0-1624 GCF_900184915.1 Clostridium sp. HV4-5-A1G
CACCGAGATCTACACTTCTAGCTTCGTCGGCAGCGTCAGATGTGTATAAGATACATATATTATTTTTTATTATGTGGATAATACGAGCTTCAATCATTTACTTATCCACACTTATTTTTTTTATTTTTTTCAGTAGTATTAACACCTCTAGCATTTATGAACATACTAACAATACCTACTACTACTACTACTAAAAAATTTATTATCTATATATATCTAAATAAAATATGTTATCAATAAAGGAGATATAATAAAAATGAAAATTAAATGCAAAAAATTAGATTTACAAGAAGCCATAATTACAGCTCAAAGGGCAATAACCGGAAAATCTAGCATGCCTATATTGAATGGATTAAAATTAACTGCTTCAGATAATAAAATTATACTAATAGGCTCAGATATAGATTTAAGCATAGAAACCAAAATAAATGCAGATGTTGAAGAAGAAGGAACGATTGTAATTGATTCAAGACTATTTGGAGAAATTATAAGAAAGTTACCTGATGACAATATAAGTATTTCAACCATAGAAAATAATTCTGTAGAAATACTATGTCAAAAATCAAAATTCACTTTAATATATATGAATGCTGAAGATTTTCCAGAAATACCTAATATAAAAGAAAATATGATTTTTTCAATACCACAGAAAATACTAAAAAACATGATAAAGAGTGTTATATTCGCTACAGCACAAGATGAAACAAGACCTATCCTCACAGGGGTTTTATTTGAAATTAAAAATAAAAAATTGAATTTAATAGCTTTAGACGGATATAGACTTGCTTTAAGATCGGAAAATCTAAACACTGATAACATAATAAATGCTGTAATTCCAGGTAAAACCTTAAACGAAGTTTCTAAAATTTTAGAAGACAATGATAAAAATGTAAATATAACATTCACACCAAACCATATATTATTTAACTTATCTAATACCAAAGTTATATCTAGACTTTTAGAAGGTGAATTTATAAAATATAATTCCATAATCCCTGAAGAATTTAATATGAAAGTCACAGCTAAAAAAGATGAACTTTTAAATTGTATTGAAAGAGCTTCATTAATGGCTAAAGATAGTAATACCAATTTAATAAAACTAGAGCTTGAAGAAAATAGAATGGTTATAACATCTAATTCTCAATTGGGAATGGTAAGAGAAGAATTAAATATAATTTTGCAAGGCGATACTTTAAAAATTGCATTTAATTCAAAGTATTTAATCGATGTTTTAAAAATAATGGATGAGGAGGAAATTATATTAGAATTTTCCAGTAGTGTAAGTCCATGTATAATTAAAAATAAGATCGAAGATAATTGTACTTATTTAGTTTTGCCAGTTAGACTTTTAAATAGTTAAAAATAAATAAATTGGAGATAATAGAAAATGTATGAAGTTAAAATAAATACAGATGTAATAAAACTGGATTCGTTTTTAAAATGGTGTGGAGCTGTTTCACAGGGAGCTGAAGCTAAAATTTTTATAAAAAAAGGTATGGTAAAGGTAAATGGAAAAATGGAAACAAGAAGAAGTAGGAAACTTTATAAAGATTTTACTGTTGAATTTGAAAATAAAACCTATAAAATTATATAATTACGTTAAAATTTATTATTAATTATGTAT
>NZ_FXYI02000328.1:0-1598 GCF_900184915.1 Clostridium sp. HV4-5-A1G
AGGTAATTCTTGTAATTTATAATAGCTAAACAGAAAAAAAGGGCATAAGAAATAAAGCCATGATTAATTCTAAAATTTTAAAATAGCTGGTATTTATGCAATTAATGGTTTTAGACTTTTGATATATTCATGCCTGTGTATTTTATTGGCTATGACAGCTGTTATCAGCTGAGTTATACCAGCAAGAAGCAAGTCAGCATGAAGGGTTTTTTCATTTTGTGTCCTGCGCTCTGCAATACAGCAGCTGTGTTTAAAATTTTCGATACTTTTTTCTATAGCAGAACGAATTTTATAGGTGCAGTTCCATTCCTGAGAACCACGAACGGTTCCGGGATATGCACGCAGGTTCTTTTCAGGATAAATGTAAAACATCCTGCCGCAGGATGATTTAGTACAGGGATCTTCACAAAAAGTTTTTCGTTTACTCTTTTTCGTTTCTTTATTGTAGACCCATTTCATTTTAGGGCAAACGAATTTCATTGTAGGAATTCCTGAACGCAAATGTGATTTGCTGCTTTCCCGTTTCATGGGCAGTGAATGGTCATGGGGACAGCAGGGAACAGCATCTTCATTCAAAGGACAATCAGATTCTTCTGATACGATTTTAGTTTTTAGTGGTATGTATGCTTTTTCAAACTTTAATTCCTGTAAAAGACAGCTGTAAATTTCAATGCTGTCAAAGGCAGCATCGCCTAAAAATATTTTAGGGTTTATCATGGGATGTTTTTTTAAAAAATCCTTAAGAACAGGTATAAGAGCTTTAGCATCAGCAAGAGATTTATCCTCATCAGGTGAGTTGGACTTTTTTTCAACAACAATGTCTGGATGAGCTTTAAGGAAATTTTTATTGTAAAATGAAATGTTTCTTACAATGCCAAGACCGTTGGTAACAAGACCAAATTTAAAAGCATAGCAAAAATGTCCATTAATATACATCTGCTGGACAGCAGGATTGGCATTAGCATGGGAAGGCATGGCACCATAAGCAGCTTTATAAGGATCATAGGAATCACCTAAACCATTTAACTTCTTAAAAGTTTTAAGCTGTTTTATAATGCGGTTGGCATATTTAGGATTGTTTTCAGTTACGAAAGCTTCAATACCAGAAGTATCGAAGATGGTCATGGATGCAAGTTTCTTATTAATTTGTTGGCATATTGGTTCAGTAATATCAACTAGATTATCAAACATCAATTGTAAGTCCAGAATAAAATCCTGTTTAAAGCGTGTGAATTTAGAGGCATCAGGAACTTTAAGAAAGCCGCAGAAATCCCTTAATTCCTGAGAATACTTAAGGAAGATAATCAGAAGGGAATCTTTAGGAATAGAAAAAATACGCTGCAAGATTAAAGCACGAAGCATAGCGTAAAGCTTATATTTACGAGGTCTTCCGGTGGGCGCATAAAAATGATTTATGAAAGAAATGGGAACTAAATCATCAAGATTAATAGTGTTTTCAAGTAAAGAAAGAAACTGGGGCTTGTTGTTTTGAAATTTTTCTTTGCAGTCAGAAAATATATCTGCCAAAGAAAGCTGTTTATATGTTATCATAAATATGTAACTCCTTTCTGAGGTATAATGGTGATTTTGTTTCTTGA
>NZ_FXYI02000329.1:0-1571 GCF_900184915.1 Clostridium sp. HV4-5-A1G
AATTAATACCACAAAATATGATTTAAAATAATAAATTGTGATATAATATATTCAAAAGAAGCCGTTACGGTTTTAATTTAAAGTTTATATTTTTAGCTAATTAAAAATGCACTACTTGGAGAAGGGTGCATTTTTAATTTTTTGAGCTATTTTCTTTATCACTATCTGCAGTAATAGATATTTCAGTATTACTGTGTTTAGAGCTGTTCTTGTATTTAAGAATGGCTCTTTCTTTTAAGTATGCAAGCATAGCAAAAATACCAACTATACTCACTATTGCAACGCATACTATAGATGTAATAGTAATAGAATCACTCATTTATGTCACCCCCTCTGTTGTCAGGTTAACCGCAACGACTCCTTGGGAGAGATAAAATCCCGGAGGGTGACTAGCTAAAAACATCCTTATTCTCCTGATAATTATTATAGCATAAATTTTAACCATGAATCTATATTTATGAAGGTTATCCATATTCTACCTCGATATAGAACATATGTTCGTATATAATAGTATTATCTGGAACATAGGAGGTATATATGAATAGTTTTATAAATTGGATAGGTGGAAAGAAATTACTCAGGAAGGAGATAGTCAAACGATTTCCCGAAAGTTTCAATAGATACATAGAAGTGTTTGGAGGTGCAGCATGGGTATTGTTTTCAAAAGATAAACTGGCCAGCATGGAAGTATACAACGGTATAAATGGGGACCTGGTGAATTTATTCAGGTGCGTTAAATTCCATTGTGGAGAGTTGCAGAGGGAACTTTCATTCATGTTGAATTCAAGGGAAGTATTTTATGATTTCGCAAGTCAGTATAACACTAGAGGTATGACGGATATTCAGAGAGCAGCACGTTTCTTCATGTTGATTAAGACAAGCTATGGAAGCGACCACAGATCCTATGGGTGTGTGAAGAAAAATGTAAATGTGATGATTAAATATCTTACTGATATTCAGGAAAGACTCTCTGATGTGGTGATTGAAAATAAAGATTTTGAGGATTTGTTAAAGGTCTATGATAAAGAGGATGCACTTATATACCTGGACCCGCCTTACTATGGTACTGAAAAATACTATCAGGTCCAATTTTCAGAAGAGGATCATGTGAGGTTATGCGATTGCCTGAAGAAAGTAAAAGGAAAATTCATTCTTTCTTATAACGATTGTGAATTTGCGAAGCATTTATACAAGGATTTCAAGATAGATGAGGTTCAGAGAAATCATAATTTTGTAGGAAAATACAAGGATAAAGAGCATAGATACAGTGAATTGATTATTAGGAATTATTAACATTGTAAATAAATTGCTCTGGTGAATCCAAGGCTTTTTAAAATAGTACTTACAACTAATAACCCCCAGCCCAAAGCTGGAGGTTATTTTGTAATTGCATAAGATTGGGAATTTAAAATGCTATCTTTTAGTAGTATACCCCAAATATATTATTATATTCTTTAAAAGAAGCTCCAGTAATTAGCCAGAGCTTCTATATTAGATCAAAAAAGATCTAAAAAAAATAGACATCAATAATTATATCCTAAATACAATATTATATCTATACTATTGATATA
>NZ_FXYI02000330.1:0-1548 GCF_900184915.1 Clostridium sp. HV4-5-A1G
ATTATCTATATAATTTAAAAATAGTAAAAATAAGTATAGTTTTACTCAAATCTTAATATTAACAATAAAGAAGTATCAATAAATTAATTTGAGGGGGATAAGGTAATGGGTGATTTTAGCTATAAAGATATTTATGTTGAAGATGGAAAAAGAGTACTGGAAATTAACATACTTCCAGAAAAGTACTGCAACTTTGACTGCATATTTTGTCCTATTGGAAGATCGCAAAATAAGGTAGATACCCAAAAGTCATTTAATAAAATAGAAAGTTCATTGATTGAACTAGAAAGCATAATAGAAAATACAAAACCAGAATTAATTTTTATTAACTCAAAAGGAGAAGCCTTAGTAAATGACAAAATCGATGATATTATTAACTTTATTAAAGGCAAAGGTCTACCTGTAAGGCTGTTTTCTAATGGATATTTATTAGGTAGAGATGAATATATGAAAATTGCCAATAAATGTGATGAAGTTGTTGGAGAACTAAAAATAATAACAGAAGAGGGCTTCCAAAAAATCCAAAGACCTATTGAAGGGTATACATTAGCAAAATATATTTCAAATATGATTGCTTTTAATAAACAATACAAAGGAAAGTTTATATTTGAAATTACTATCATTAAGGGTTATAACGATGATGAAGAATCAATTCAGAGGATAAAAAATATTATCAATAAAATATCTCCTCACAAGATAATTATTGCCAGAATGGAAGATGAAAGATTCAGAAAAAAACTTGGTATAACTGATGAAAGATTTGAAAAAATTTCAAATGCATTACTAAATATTTAGTAATGCTAATACGTTGATTGATGTAGTTTAATTCTTAGAATAATTATTTTAACATTGTTGAAATAGAAACAAAAATTTAATATAATATTGTTAATACACCAACAGATAGGAGGACAGGCCATGGACAAAGAAGAACAGGCCATGATGGGTTTATGGAATATATTTAAAAAAAGAATGTGGCTTGATAGCTTTAAGATGAAAGACAGGCTTAAGGGTTATAATCCTTCTGAAATACATTGTATTGCTTATATCGGAAAAGATGAAGATTCCAATGTGACAAAGCTGGCGGAGTCCTTTGACATGACCAGAGGTGCTATAAGCAAACTAACTAAGAAGCTCGTAAAAAAAGGGCTTATAGAAAGCTATCAGAAGCCGAATAACAATAAAGAAGTCTATTTTAAACCCACCGAGCAAGGAAAAGCAATTTATAATATCCATGAGGAAATGCACAAAGAGTTTAAGGATAGAGATCAACCTTTTTTTGAACAAGTAACCGAGAAACAGCTTGATGTTATACTCGACTTTGCGGAAAAGTATAATATACATTTGGATACGGAAATAAAGAAACTAGGTGTAGATATAAAATTTGATAAACTATAGTTATACAGAGTCCCATTGAAATACATTAAGAAATACGAAATCACTGGCATCCCACCCTCATTGAGGATGGGATGCATTTTTGTATTCAGAATACCACAGGTTTTACCTGTGGTTCTAAAAAGCTTATAGCTATGAGTAGAAAAAAGAAAAACT
>NZ_FXYI02000331.1:0-1481 GCF_900184915.1 Clostridium sp. HV4-5-A1G
ATATATTAATTGATAAAAGAAATATATTCTAGTTACAGTATCAATTATATAATATTTGATATTTGACATATTTATGCTGAAAAGATTGGTTAAATTTTAGGAGGTGGAAGATTTAAAAATGAGAGTTATAATAGACAGGTTTGAAGGACCCTATGCCGTTTGTGAAAAAGAGGATAAGACCATGATTGATATAAAGAGAATAAATTTACCTAAAAATGTAAAAGAAGGCTGTGTACTCGACGTATGTAAAGATAAAATAACTGTAAACATAGAGGAAACTGAAAAAAGGAAAAAGAAAATTGATTCTTTGACTGAAGATATCTGGAACTAGAGTTTCTTAATATACAATTAGCAGATACGAAAAATATACTTTTTACGTATTTGCTAATTGGTATCTTATGTTAATGTATTGATTTTTTCTTATAACTCTTTCCCGAAACCTCAACGTTGCCAATGGTCATAAGTGCAGTGGGATCGAAACCATAAACTATTGATTTTAATTTAGCTATTTCAAGACGGGATACTATTACATATATTACATTGGTCGGAGTACTGGTATAACCACCTTTACCATCTAAAAGCGTAGCACCTCTTCCCAGCCTTGCCAAAATTGCTTCAGTTATATCTTCATATTTGTCTGAAATTATAAGCACAGCTTTTGATTCATCAAGTCCTTCTACAGTTATATCAATTACTTTAAAAGCTATAAAATAAGTTACAAGCGAATACATAGCCCTGTCCCATCCAAATACAAGGCCGGCACTGCTCAGTATAAATACATTGAAAAACATAACTATTTCACCTATAGAAAAACCTGTTCTCTTGTCCAAAATTATAGCTATGATTTCGGTACCATCTGAA
The DNA here is from genome assembly GCF_900184915.1 of Clostridium sp. HV4-5-A1G. NCBI lineage: Bacteria > Bacillati > Bacillota > Clostridia > Eubacteriales > Clostridiaceae > Clostridium > Clostridium sp. HV4-5-A1G. Next base: position 862 of record NZ_FXYI02000331.1, read on the forward strand.
GAACCTCCATTTCTTATTATCAATCCAATTCCAACTCCAAGTATTATTCCACCAAAAACCGAAGCCAGGAGAGTATCATTTGTAAAACCAGGAATTGGTTTAAGAATAGATACCATAATTGACAGGGATGTTACGGAAAATAAAGTTGAAAGGGTGAAAGTTTTTCCAATGTGTTTATATCCTACTAACAGGAAAGGTATATTTAATGCAAATATAAATAGTCCAAGAGGTAATTTTGTAAGATAACTGGATATAATAGATATACCGGTAACACCACCATCTATTACATTATTAGGAATTAAAAATAATTCCAGAGCTACAGAAGCTAGAGTAGCTCCTACAAACATGAAAGCAAATTTGCTCATTATCTTAAATATTTTATATTGTTTTTTTGACATTGAATCACATCCTTTATGTGGATTTTATATTGTTTAATATTCATATGAAAAATGAAATGCTTTTACAGAAATATAAAAACAGATGATAAAAATATGAAATTTGTAGACAGAAAGTATGTTATTTGTAATATGTAATAACATAAACTTTATTAATTTATGAAAATACACAATACCTATATGATGTCTCTTATAAACATCTACGATCCAACGAGACAGTACTAT
>NZ_FXYI02000332.1:0-1453 GCF_900184915.1 Clostridium sp. HV4-5-A1G
TACATCATATATAATAATTCGTCAAGTAGTTATTATTTTAGGCATCGAACCTAAAATAACAAGGACTATTCATCTCCCACTTATAGAAGATAGGAGAATTACGCCCTTTTTGTTAAATACTAAATTTTATTTTTATACTTTAAAACATTATCTAAAATACAGGCTACTTTGTTTTAATACAAATCAATGTAAAAAACTTTACACCAATGTGAGCAGAAACTCCAACTGAAATTCAGTTGGAGTTTTATATAATATATTTATTATTTAAACGGTTTAAATGTTGTGCAGCACGTATCATCACTAGTATCAGGCTTTTTGCCCCTCATGGAATTGACTTCAAGTGCATCAGCATTGCAGTGATTATCTTTCCAGTAATTGCAGCAATCAACGCTACATTTAACTTCCATTTTAGGTAAATTCATAGTATGATCTCCTTTCTTTATTTGTAATTTACATAACTTATTGTTGCCAAAATAATAAGTTATATACTTTAGAATATACTATTAATGCATAGCATATTTAGTTTTTCAATCTTATGTGATTACAAAATATGTGTTTTCTATAATTTAAAAATTCCTTAGATAGAGTTTTATCTATCTAAGGAATAAAATATCCGGTAATTAAAGAACAGTAATATTTTCTGCCTGTGGTCCTTTTTGTCCTTCTCCTACATCATAGGAAACTTTCTGTCCTTCATCAAGTGATTTATAGCCATCTGAATTTATTTGAGAAAAGTGTGCAAAAATATCTTTTCCATCTTCTCCTGTGATAAATCCAAATCCTTTGTTTCCATTAAACCATTTTACTGTACCTGTCATTATAATAAGTACCTCCTAAATTTTATTTCTTAAACTCTTTGTAATAAACCCATCAAATAAAATTTCGATATCAACGTACATATTATAATTATAAGTACCTATTGAAATATATTTTCATTTAAATTAATTACGATTCATTTAAGTTACGTGCTTATTGTATCATACATTATTATATAAATCAAATTTTTCCTTTTGTGCCTTTTATGAAGTCAAGGAAATTGGCCATTTCGGGAAATTCTTTGGCTTTAGTACAAAAATGTGAATGATGTAATTATCGTATGAATAGTTACAAATAATCCAAATGCAGAAACAAGCCACAAAAGAATTCCCAACGCTTTTTGTTTTTTATATATAAAATAATTAATACCGCTCAATAGCATTGTCAAACATAAGCTTCCTTGAGTTAAAATACGAAGTAAATAATTACTGCTATTTTTAATAGATAATAATGCAAATAAAACAGTAAAGGCTGAAACAATTATAATTGCAATTGTAATTTGTGGCTTCTTTTTTATTTTTAGGTTCATATTTAGTAGCTCCTTTTATGCAATTAATTATTAGGCGTTTGCGAAACGCTGTAATCCGCATAAATGCGGTATATTTCTTGCTGCAAAATAAAATAACTCCTCACTGAT
>NZ_FXYI02000333.1:0-1434 GCF_900184915.1 Clostridium sp. HV4-5-A1G
CTATTATATATTCTATAAAAAAATATAAAATCCTTTATTTTATAGGATTAATTTAATACATTCACGCATGCTTCATGTACAAAATTACTTTATGAGATAATTACAATTTTTATGTGAATCCTAAAATCACTTTATCTGAGTTCCAGCCAAAAACCCAGTAGATAATGCAATCTGCATATTAAAGCCTCCTGTATAACCATCTACATCAATTAATTCTCCAGCAAAATACAAATTCGATATTATTTTTGATCTCATTGTGGATGGATCTATTTCCTTTGTATTTACTCCACCAGATGTCACTATTGCTTCAGATATAGGACGGAGACCCTTTATATTCATGATAAAATTTTGTAATAAATCTACTAATTTTAATCTTTCTTCCCTTGTTATGGAATTACATTTCTTATTTGGATTTATGCTGGATAAATCTATAACTACTCCTATTAACTTCTTGGGCAGTAAATCCTCTAATGAATTCTTGAAATCTTTATTTGAATACTTCAAAAAATCTCTTTGTAATCTTTTATCCAATTGTTCAAATTGCAGAGCAGGTTTTAAATTTATAACCGCCTTCAAATTGGCATTATCTTCCACTACTCTACTTGCACTTAAAACAATAGGACCAGATATGCCAAAATGAGTAAACAGCATTTCACCAAATTCTCTATACAAAATATTGTTTCTAGAATCCACTATACTTAAAGTTACATTTTTTAATGAAAGTCCCTGTAGTTGATTTATCCAACTCTCCTTTATCTCTATAGGCACAAGAGCAGGCTTCAACTCTACTATAGTATGACCTAAATTCTCAGCTATTTTATATCCGTCTCCTGTGGAACCTGTATTAGGGTAAGATAATCCTCCTGTACAAAGTATAAAATAATCTCCATCTATTTTAGAATTATCCTCAAGCTGAACTGACTTTATCAATTTATCATGGCAGACAAATTTTTTTACCCTGGAATTTAGTTTTATTTTAACTCCTTCCTTTATAAGTTGATCTTTCATAGCATCAATTAAATCGGAAGATCTATTTGATATTGGGAAAATTCTATCCCCTCTCTCAATTTTTAATTTAACTCCCAAGTTATCAAAAAATTTCATGGTGTCTTCATTTGTAAATGAATAAAGAGAACTGTACAGGAAATAGGGATTTCCAGGAATATAATTAAAAAATTCATCTATGTTTTTTCCATTGGTTATATTACACCTTCCCTTTCCCGATATAAGCATCTTCTTGCCTAATTTTTCATTTCTTTCTATTATAATAACGTCTTTATTATTTTTTGCAGCAGTTATTGCCGCCATCATTCCCGATGGTCCGCCGCCAACCACTATTATTTTTGCCATTAATCACACACCTTATTTTATATAAGAATAAGTATATTACCTTACTATAGTAATATACTACGCAAATTTATTCAATATAAATAT
>NZ_FXYI02000334.1:0-1430 GCF_900184915.1 Clostridium sp. HV4-5-A1G
CCCCCCCCCTCCCCTTTTTTTTTTCAAGCACAAGAAGGCATACGAGCTCTAGTTATGTATCGTGGGATCGGAGATTTGTATAAGAGAGAGTTATTACAAATATCCATTTATTTTTTTTAGTTTTCTATAATTGATTTGGAAATTACATATCAATTCTGGAAACTGCATTATAATATTGTATAATAATGCAAATATTTTTTACATTGTATATAAACTTTCAAAAAGTTCAGGAGCAAAAACCCTGTAAGATATAGGAGGGAGATAAATGGCAATCCAAATTAAAGACTTGCTATCATTGAATTTATTTAAAAGTGCTGTCATTGTATCCGGCAAAAATGGTATTTCAAATGAAATAAAAAGAGTTAATTTCGCAGATTGTCCTATTGTAGATGATATCTATGATAAAAATCTTGTAAAACAAGGTGATATATTCATAAGTAGTTTATATATAGTTAAAAATAGTACGGATAAAATGTTCAAACTTATTGATTTTTGTATAAAAAGCGAAAGTTGCGGTATGTTTGTAATAAACGAATATATAAAGAAACTGCCAGACAAAATCATAGAATTGTCTAATAGAAATAATTTCCCCATAATATTAATCGATGCTGACATACCTTATGCAGAAATAATAAAAACTGTAACGGAAATGATCTTTCTCGAGCAATCTAACGTAATATCAGAGATGAGATTAGAAAAACTTTTAAATAAAAATATAACTACAAATGAAGTGATCTATTTAGCTAAGCTTTTAAATAGTAATTTCAAAAAAAATTATGCATCTATATATATAAATACAGATAATTTTACTCCTGGCAAAAATCACCTCATTAAGACTAATTTAAAAAATTTGACTAGATGTGAACTTTTAAGATATAAGAAAGGTTCTATACTCATTGTAAATTTTAATATCATAAGCGAATTCATTTCAACCGTTAACTATATAAAAAATTTGGTTGATTCTTATAAAGATACCTATTATATTGGTATAAGTAATTCTTTTTCCAATATTAAGGATTTTAATTTATGCATAAAGCAATGCATATCTTCATTTGAAATAGCAAAAATAATTGACGGTAATGTAGTTTATTACAAAGATTTAAATGTTTATAAAATCTTGTATCCACTAATAGATACCATATATCTCAATGATTTTTACAATGAAATTTTTATTCCAATAAAAAAATATGACGATTACTACAATGCTGATCTGATAAAAACCATAAACACTTATTTTAAAAATGACGGTGATTACAAGAAAACCTCTTTAAAACTTCATCAACATGAAAATACAATAAGATATAGAATTCTAAAGGCCAAAAAAATACTAAACCTTGAACACAACCATATAAAATTCATCGAACAAATGTCAATAGCCTTAAAAATAAATAAACTAAAAAATAATAAAAAATACTAACCAAATATAGATT
>NZ_FXYI02000335.1:0-1415 GCF_900184915.1 Clostridium sp. HV4-5-A1G
TAATTATATAGATATAACTCCACTTTCTATATATGTAATTAAAATAGGATAAAATGTTTTGAAAATTTTAATTGATAATTGATATAGGAGGAGCATTTATGAATTTAAAATATATAATGGATAGCCCAGGTTTGTGGATAGCATCGTGCTTTACTGTTATTGCAGTTGCTGTTCAAAGTGTAATATTTTTAAAAGCAGCTTTAAAGGAAGCAAAGAGAATAAAAATTCCAAAGGATAAATATGTAAGTGGTATTCGTTCAGCAATTATCACTTCAATTGGACCATCTCTCTCTCCTGCCATTATTCTGATATCTTTAATTACAGTTATTGGAGCCCCTACTACTTGGATGAGATTAAGTGATGTTGGAGCAGCTCGTACAGAATTATCAATGGTCACATTGGCGTCTGGATTACTTGGTGTATCTCCATCATCTGTAGGGTTTGGGATGAAAGCATTTTCTTATTCTGTTTGGGGCATGGCGTTAAATGATTTAGGATGGTTGTTGGTTGCTTTATTTCTTACACATAGAATGAGTAAAGGTGTTAAAATTTTATATTCAAAATATGATCCAAAATGGATAAAACTTTTAATGTTTGGAGCATCTATAGGTTTATTTGCATTTTTACTATCAAGTCAGTTAGTTACTAATACAGGTTTCAAAGTAGATTTCCTAGTGGCTGCTTTTATTTCAGGTATTACTATGTTAATTATGTTGAAATTATTTAAAAGACATCAGAGGCTTAAGGAGTTGTCTTTGGGTATCGCTATGTTAGTAGGAATGTTAGTTACACATGCTATATATTAGGCTTTTATGTTTTATCTAGAGGAGGAAATTATAATGAGTAAGATTGATCAAGAAACTGATTTTAATGGAAAATTAATAAAGATAGGTATAATTAGTTTATGTTTTGCAATAATAGCTAACTTTATTCCTGCGTTATATTTATGGATAGCTTATGGAGTAATACCTTCAGGAAAGGATATTTTAAAGATATGGGGACTGGCTGCAGGAACATTTGGTATATCTTGGATTGTACAGCCAATTGCATACTATAGTATTCTAGGAACGAGTGGAACATACATTGCCTGGTTATCAGGTAGTGTTGCAGATATTAGGCTTCCTGCGGTTACAATGGCTCAAGAGGTATCAGGCGTGGAATCAGGAACTCAAAGGGGAGATGTTATGTCAACAATAGGAATAGCTAGCTCAGTTTTAGTTTCTATTACTTTTATTACTATTTTTACGTTTATTGGTTCCGAAATATTATATGTTTTACCTAAATTTGTTATAGATTCATTTAACAAAAAGGGCGTAATTCTCCTATCTTCTATAAGTGGGAGATGAATAGTCCTTGTTATTTTAGGTTCGATGCCTAAAATAATAACTACTTGACGAATTATTATATATGATGTA
>NZ_FXYI02000336.1:0-1403 GCF_900184915.1 Clostridium sp. HV4-5-A1G
ATATAATGGACCCAAGAATTCAGACAAAAAAATGTTTGCTTTTTAGTTAGGTTCTCCATAATATTTTTATTAAGGATGGTGAATCACATGAGGAAAAATTACAGCTCCGAATTCAAAGCAAAATTAGTACTGGAAGTACTTCGTGGAGAACGTACTTTAAGCGAAATAGCTTCTGAAAATCAAGTCCATCCCAATATGCTCACAAGATGGAAAACAGAAGCTGTAAAGAATTTTTCACAGCTTTTTGAAAAAGAAGCATCTAAAACAAAGCAGATGGAAAAGCAATATGAAGACAAGATAGATGAACTATATAAGCAAATTGGCAGGCTTACCACCCAGAATGAGTGGATGAAAAAAAAATCTGATTTCTAATTTTAACCGCAGTGAACGCATTTCCATGATCGATTTCAACCAGAGGAATCTCCCGGTTTCTGTACAAGCTGCTCTGCTTGGACTCAACAGAACCTCCCTCTATTATAAGCCTGCTTTGCCGGATGAGCATGACTTATTTGTAAAAAGGGAAATCGATAAAATATATACACAGCATCCCTACTTTGGATACAGGAGAATTGCTGTATGGCTTAGAAAATACAAAGGTTTGATTATAAATAGAAAGGCTGTGCTCAGGCATATGAGAGAAATGGGAATCCAGGCTATTTACCCACGGCAGAATACAAGTAAACCAGAACCAGCCAATACTATTTATCCTTACCTGCTCAAAAACCTTGTAATAATGTATCCTGATCAAGTGTGGAGCATTGATATTACCTACGTTCCAATACACAAAAGCTGGCTTTACCTGGTGGCAATCATCGACTGGTATTCACGTTTTGTTGTGGATTGGGAAATAGATGACAATCTTGAAATTTACTTTGTACTTGAAGCATGCAAAAATGCTTTGAAAAAGTCAGCACCCGAAATTATAAATAGTGACCAGGGGAGTCATTTTACAAGCCCAAAATACACAAATTTGTTTCTTGAATCAGGTTCAAGGATCAGCATGGACCATCGAGGGCGTGCCTATGACAATATTTTTATTGAAAGATTGTGGCGCAGTGTTAAATATGAAAATATTTATCTGCAGGATTACCAGAATCCACGGGAGGCACGCATTGGAATCAACGGCTACTTGAAATATTATAATTATAAAAGGCCGCATCAAAGTCTTAGCTATAAGACTCCCGCTGAAATATACAACAAATAATTTATTTGCTTTCCTGAGAAAAATTATACCTGCAGATGGAAATTACGTCAAGGATGCTGACGCACCATCTGCGATGGCATGTCCCTGACATAATTTTCATCAACAGGTGAAGTGTATTTAAGGGAAAGCATTATGATACTGTTTATCAACCTAACTATAAATCTACTAAAAAATTGTCTTGACAAAGGGGTGCACTTTA
>NZ_FXYI02000337.1:0-1382 GCF_900184915.1 Clostridium sp. HV4-5-A1G
AATAAGTATAATAAGAATTTGAATGTCAATATATATAGTAGTTTATATGGGCAAGAATTGCTTGAAAAGTACTTGAAGAAGGTGTGAAAATGAGTTATGAGGTAATTCTGAATGAGAAAAATAATGATAATTTATCTGATGATAAGTTATATTTTGAAGGTAAAATTTTAGAAAGGAAACGTCAAACTATAAAAATAAAAAAAATAGAAAAAAGAAATGAAAAGGAAATAAAAAAATATGAAGAAAATTATATAAAAAAGGAATTCGATTGCAGCAATATAAAAATCATATCTGGTATTTTTGATGAAAATGTTGATATGAAAAGCTATGTTGATAATTTAATTCCAGGTTCGTTTGGAATAAGGTGTGAATTTACTTTAAAATCTCCGTATTTTTCAAGGGATAATGACGAATTGTACGTTTTACAAAATCCTGTATTGAAAGAGTATATAACAAAGATTCCAATGATAAGGGGAAGTGGCTGGAAAGGTTATCTTTCGTCAGCAGCATTAAAAAAATTAAAAGAAAAAGTGAAAGATGACAATTATGCTATTTCGGATATAATTAAATATTATTTAAGCTATACTAGGATTTTCGGTACGGGCTCAGAAAATTTTAGAAAAGTGAGAGAGACAATAGAAAATTTAATAGAAAAAGGCGAGAATAATGATAGATATGTAAAAGCTTTAATTAAATATTGCTTATATGATTTGGGGATAAATTTAAAGATAAGTAAAAATGGTACAAGTATTATAAAGCAATTGGCAACTCAAATACTTGAAAAAAAAGAAAAGGCTAAAAATATATTTTTAGTTAATAAAGGGAGAGGTATATTTTACCCTACTTATTTTAGTAACGTTAATTATGAAGTGATAAATCCTCAGGATAAAGTAAAAAGAAAAGGATCAAATCCTATTTTTTATGAAGTTGTGCCAAGTGGCTCAAAAGGTGTTTTCCAATTCACTTATATTCCATTTAATGGGATACTGGAAGATAAAGAAAAACTTAAAGATGAAATAAAGAACGATAAGAAATTTATTGAGGAAATATTTAAATATTGTTTGGAAAATGTCGGAATAGGCGCTAAGACAAAATTAGGCTGGGGGTTGGCAAAAGTTCTTAAGCCTATGAAATTCTTTGATAGTAAAATGGAGGCTTGAAATGAAAAACTTGAATTTACAAAACCTTAAAGAAAACAGTAAAGAAATTTTAAAGTCAGAAATAGGAGCACTGCTATTTAATTTAGGTAAGACTCATATTGGCTTTTGGGAGGAAAAGCCAGATAAAGATCCAGATAAAAAGTCAAATGAAAAACATTATGTAATTTATTTTGAATTAAATAAGGATTTTAAAAAAGAATTTAAAAAAGAATATGATTATGG
>NZ_FXYI02000338.1:0-1374 GCF_900184915.1 Clostridium sp. HV4-5-A1G
TTTTTAAAGTATCTATTAATATATCAACTTCATTGTAGGTATTGTATAAGCCAAAACTTAATCTAACAATACCGGGACGAAAATTATTGAAGTGAGTTTTGAAATAGTTTATTTCCTCAGGGGAAAGTTCCAGTAGTCTTTGAACATAAGGATGAGCACAGAAGCAGCCGCTTCTTACAGAAATACCAGATAAATCTGACAATAGTTTTGCAGTGGTTTCATGATGCAGTCCCTTTATATTGAAGGGAAGAATAGCAACTTTATCACAGCCAGGATTTGTATCACCGTATATGGTGATATCCGGCAGCTGCAGCATTTTATTTAAAGTATAGTTGTATATGTCACTTTCTCTTTTATCTATAGAATTTAACGATAATTTATTCAATACTTTGATTGAAGAGACAAGGGCTGTAACTCCAAGCACATTGGGAGTTCCTGCCTCATTTTTTCCTGGAGGATCATCCCAAAGTACGGAATTGTCTGTTACTACCTTTATTGTGCCACCTCCGCTGTATTCTGGTGGTGCGTTGCTGAAAGTATTTTTTGGACCTATGAGTACGCCTATTCCAAAAGGAGCGTACATTTTATGAGCGGAAAAAGCTAAGTAGTCAATAGATTCTTCCTTTGACTTTTGCTGCATATATATGGGATAATGAGGTACAAGCTGTGCTCCATCAACTAAGATTTCAGCTCCATAGTGGTGAGCAATTTTGGCTATCGTATATATTGGGTTCTTGTATCCGGTAACATTAGATGCACCAGCTACACATACGAGTTTTACTTTACCGTGGTGTTTTTTTAGTTTATATTTAAGATCTGACAGCTTTAATTTGCCAAGCTCGTCCACTTCAACATAATCCATTTTAAATTTGCTTCTCCAGGGTAGATCATTGGAATGATGTTCCATTCTGGTAGATAGTATAATTGAATTTTTGTATAAATTATTGAATATATAGGATAGTTTATTGATAGCTCCTGTGGTGTTATTTACATAAATTACTGTATTTTTTTGAGGATCGCAGTGCACAAAGTTACAGACGATATCTCTTGACATTTCGTAGGCATCAGAAGATAATTTAGATTTAAAACCATTTCCTCTATGAATAGAGGAATAATAGGGTAAGAAACTATTTATTTTTTCTATAACATAATTAAATGGTGGAGTAGTGGCGGCATTATCAAAATTTATAGCAGGTACGAGTTTCCCGTTCTTTAAGGGGATTTTTGTATCTACACCGGTTATTAGGTCTCTATAATCAAAAAATGTTTCTGAATGAGACATATTAAAATCACTTCCTGTTAATCTTAATGTAGTTTGAGTTTAATTGTATAAATATAAAAAATATACTTTTGTATTTATTTATATCTTTCTAT
>NZ_FXYI02000339.1:0-1364 GCF_900184915.1 Clostridium sp. HV4-5-A1G
TCTGTTGGTCTCTTATATTTGTATAAGAGACAGATAATATAATTATAAAGTACTTTTTATGTTCAGATATTTTATTTTATTGGAGGAATTTGTATGGAAAATGCTGTAGATAAATTATTGAGATATGTAAAGTTTGATACTAGCTCTGATGAGGAATCCAGCACTGTGCCGAGTACTTTAAAGCAGTTGAAGTTGGCAGAGCAGCTTTCAGAAGAATTGTCAAGGCTCAATATGAAGAATATATCCCTGGATGAAAAAGGTTATGTTATGGCTACGTTACCTGGCAACACAAATAAAAAAGTTCCAACAATCGGTTTTATATCCCATATGGATACCAGTCCTGAAACTTCAGGAAGAAATGTAAATCCCCATATATTAGAAAATTATAATGGCGAGAATATAATTTTAAATAAAAAGGAGAATATAATTTTAAGTACCGAAGATTTTCCGGAGATAAAGAATTATAAGGGTAAGAAAATTATAACTACGGATGGAACAACTTTATTAGGTGCAGATGACAAAGCTGGTATTGCAGAGATAATGGCTGCAATGGAGTATTTAGCGGAACATCCAGAAATAAAACATGGAGATATAAGAGTAGGATTTACACCAGATGAAGAGATAGGGAGAGGACCAGATCATTTTGATGTAAAAAAATTCAATGCTAAATTTGCATATACAGTGGACGGTGGAGCCCTTGGAGAACTGGAATTTGAGAATTTTAATGCAGCTTCTGCAAAGATAACAGTTTCTGGAAGAAATGTACACCCTGGTGAAGCAAAAGGGAAAATGATAAATTCAATGCTCATAGCTAGTGAATTTATAAATATGCTTCCTAAAGATGAAATTCCGGCATCTACGGAAGGATATGATGGATTTTATCATCTAGTTTCAATGAAAGGAAATGTAGATGAAACTAAACTTAATTATATTATAAGAGATTTTGATCAGAATAAATTTAATGGCAGAAAAAGTTTTATAGAAAGATGTGTAAAAAAAATAAACGAAGAATATGGCAGAGAGGTTATAGATGTTAAAATAGAAGAACAGTATAAGAATATGAAAGAAAAAATTGAGCCTGTGAAATATATAGTTGACATAGCTTTTAAGGCCATGAAGGAAGTTGATGTAGAACCTAAAGTTGTACCAATTAGAGGGGGTACCGATGGAGCAAGACTTTCTTTCATGGGACTTCCAACCCCTAATATATGTACAGGAGGACATAATTTCCACGGCAAATTTGAATATATACCGGCTTTTTCCATGGAAAAAGTAGTACAGATTATAATTAAAATAGCCCAGATAACTGAAAAAAATTATAGTAACTCTTTTTAGAATTTATAATATTATATTCAATATAAGAT
>NZ_FXYI02000340.1:0-1362 GCF_900184915.1 Clostridium sp. HV4-5-A1G
CAATAATATTATAGATTGTATAAAAAAATGGAATATAGAATCTTATTGGAATATATAGAAAAGTATTCAGAGGTAATATATAATTAAAGTAAATAAAAAATAATTATAAGTTGGATGAATTTTTCGGGAGATTAAGTAGAAATTTAAGCAATACGCAAAATGATTTTGCATATTGGCTGCTTTTCTTGAGATATAAAGAAAGGTTTCATAGAAATTTTCTTTGAAGACTACTTAACTGTAGAAATTGTTCTATAGTATCCTTAAGTGGATAGCCGAAGGAGTAAGTATTATTTCTCTTAAATAATGTGAATCTCTCAGGCCAAAGGACCGAAAAAGGACGAAACTCTGGAAAGCTTTTGGCACCGAAGGAGTAAATCTCTCAGGTAAAAAGGACAGGGTAAAAGAGAACTCTTTTACCCTGTCCTTAATTTTATATGCATTTAACTGAAAATTTTGAAAGGAAAAAATAATATGATAGAACCTATAATAGTAGTTACTAATAATCCTATGTGTAGAGAGAAGCTGGCAGATAAATATAAAATAGATTTTATAAATGGCACTACTGTAGATGTATTGGAAAGAGTTAGAGATTATATACATGGGAAACATATATTATTGACCCATCCGCTTGTAAGTGGCATAAAGCCTAATGAAATTCCATATAGAACTATCATAATAACTAAAAGAGTTGGAAATACTGTGGATATTAAGTCCTTGAACTATATAGAAAGGGGGATTCTCACTACTGAAAAATTTTTAAAAAATCATGGTATTTCACATTGGAGTAAAAAGATATTAGATGATTTTTCTTTGATAGACTATGATTTAGTAAAGTATAATCTCTAATAAATTTATAGGGGTAAGAGTATAATTATAGCTGTTGTAAGACTAAAATAAGTGGGTGCTTTAATAGAAAAAATTGTTTGTATTTTAACAATGTCAGGAGGTATAAAATGGAACATATATATGATTGCATAATAATTGGAGGAGGGCCAGCAGGTCTATCGGCAGGTCTCTATGCAGCGAGATCTAAAATGGACACTTTGCTGATAGAGAGGGCAAAATATGGAGGACAGATAACTACAACGGATGAACTCGAGAATTATCCAGGTTCCATTGAGAATTGTACGGGAACGAGTTTAAGCGAGAGAATGAAAAATCAAGCTTTGAACTTTGGTGTAAAATTTGCTAAAGATGAGATATTAGATGTTGACATTGAGGGTGTAATTAAAGTTTTAAAGAGTAAAAAAGATGTCTATAGAGCTAGGACAATAATAATTGCCACAGGTGCAAATCCAAGGCTGTCAGGTTTTAAAAATGAGAAAGAATTGAGAGGAAGAGGAATTTCCTATTGTGCAACCT
>NZ_FXYI02000341.1:0-1348 GCF_900184915.1 Clostridium sp. HV4-5-A1G
AATTTTAAGGGGGAATGATTATGAATGACAATATAAATTCCTTAATTGTAGACAAAAAAGATAATGTGGCTGTGGCTATGGTGGAACTAAATACCGGGGATACAGCTGTGTACAAGATTGGTGATGAATTGAAAAAGGTTACTATCGTGGACAACGTACCTGTCTATCATAAATTTTCGGTGTCCAATATAAGTGAAGGAGATAAAATTTACAAATACGGGCAGGTAATAGGCAGGGCCGTAAAAGATATAAAAATAGGAGAGCATGTTCATCTGCACAATTTAATAAGCATAAGGGAAAATATATAACAAGATAGAGGGAAGGAGGATGATATTATGAAATTTATGGGATACAGAAGGCCCGATGGAAAGGTTGGAGTGAGAAATAAGGTTCTTGTGCTGCCTACCTGTGCATGCTCCAGTGAAACCTGCAGGATAGTCGCAGGGCAGGTAACAGGAGCTGTCAGCATAATCAATCAGAATGGATGTGGTCAGGCGAAGGGAGATCTTGATATTACTGTAAAGGTATTAGTTGGTCTGGCAGCAAATCCAAATGTATACGGTACAGTTCTCATAGGACTGGGATGTGAGAATGCCCAGCCTGATGAGGTTTCAAAGTTGATAAAAGCTGTTACAAACAAACCGTTGAAGAAACTGGTAATTCAAGAGGAGGGAGGTACAAGTGCTACTATAGCCAAGGGAATTGAATATGCAAGGGAGATGGCACAGGAGGCATCTGAACTTGAAAGGGAAGAAGCTGACATATCTGAACTCATAGTAGGTACGGAATGCGGAGGATCTGATCCAACTTCCGGGCTGGCAGCCAATCCGGTTCTTGGTGATATGAGTGACAGGCTGGTGGATCTGGGATCGACTTCAATATTGTGTGAGACAACTGAATTCATAGGTGCGGAGCATCTGCTCGCAGCCAGGGGAGCTACTCCTGAAATAAGCGATAGGATTATATCAATAGTCAAGAGATATGAAAAGCATTTAAAGACTGCAGGGGAAGACTTAAGGGAAGGAAACCCATCGCCTGGCAATAAGGCAGGGGGCATAAGCACCATTGAGGAAAAATCCCTGGGATGCATACACAAGGGAGGACACAGGCAAATAGTAGAAGTAGTTGATTATGCTTATTTTCCAAGTAAAAAGGGATTGGTCATAATGGATACACCGGGTTTTGATATAGCATCTGTGACAGGGCTTGCAGCAGGAGGATGCCAGATAATAGTGTTTACTACGGGAAGGGGAACTCCTACGGGCAATATAATATCGCCGGTGCTGAAAGTGACGGGCAACAAATATACCTTTGAAAAGATGAAGGGAAATATAGATTTTGATGCAAG
>NZ_FXYI02000342.1:0-1331 GCF_900184915.1 Clostridium sp. HV4-5-A1G
ATAATATATTACACGCACAAGGTTAAAATATAATTAAAAAAGAATTATATTTCAAATAAAATTTTTTAATGCCGCTTACATATTTATTTTGGAGATTAAAAAGTCTGCATCTTTTTCTGTGACTTCATCAAAATTACTTTTTATACTTAAAATAAAATTTACAATGTCCTCTGCCGCATCTGGGTTAGTATAAATTCTCTGGAATCTTTTGATTTTAATTAGCTCTTGCGAATTATTTGCAATTAAATCAGTTACAGCATCTTTTATTTTATCTGTATCCGCACACACTATTCCAAGATTATGTTTTTCAACAAATCTGGGATTGCCCTCTTCCTGTCCCGGCAGAGCACCTGTTATTATTAAAGGCACATTGCAGGCTACCGCTTCCATGATTACATTAGGACTTCCCCTCATAAACGCGATATCAGAACTCTGCATTAAATCCTGTATATTTTCCGTAAATCCATATATCTCAACTCTATCACCATATTTATGGGCAAGTGCTTTTTCAAGTTTGTTCTCAAGAGCCTTATTCCTGCCTGCTACAATTTTTACTGTACAATTAAAATTTTCCAACAGAATTTCAGCTATTTTTTTCATATTGCCAACACCCTCGCCGCCGCTCATTATAATACATCTAAATGGTTCCTTGCCATTATAATTGATATCTTTTTTAAAATTATAAGTATGATTGCAAAACCTCGAGCGCACTGGGAAACCCAAAACTTTTATTTTCTCTTCAGGAACACCAAATTTCATGCATTTATATTTTGCCTCCCGTGTAGGGCTTATTATGTAATCTGCCCTTGGATCTGCCCATAGAGGGGTTATACTTACTAAATCTGCAATAAGCGTAACAAAAGGTATTGTAACATGATATTTTCTAAGTATATTTAAGATAGAACCATTAAAATTCGGATGTATAGTTAAAATCAAATCCGGTCTTGTCTCTTTTAACAAATCCAAAAACCTATCTTTTATCTTTAGCTCAATAATCTCATTGATGAGATACGGTTTGACAGATGATATATCCCATATAAGTTCCCACAAATTTTCTGATTTTCTAGTTATAGGGCCATATGCTTTGGCCACATTTAATAACGTGGTCCCGCCAAGGGAAAATCCATCTACAATATGAATTTTGACATTTTTGTTGTATGAAAATTTTTCGCATAAAGATTCCGCTATGCTTTTATGCCCATGTCCTGTAAAATCAGATGAAATAACAAGTATACTATTAATCATAATCAGTCCCTCTTATCAGTTAATTTATTATAATATAAATACAATTACTACTCTATTTTAATATATTACACAATTAAATCTAAAAC
>NZ_FXYI02000343.1:0-1234 GCF_900184915.1 Clostridium sp. HV4-5-A1G
GGTTATATTGTGACAGATGAGGATATGAGAACTAATATTTCAGGAGTATTTGCCGCAGGTGATATAAGAAAAAAATCCTTAAGACAAGTAGTAACTGCAGCAGCTGATGGTGCTATAGCAGCAACTACTGCTGAGCACTATTTAGAATCATTGAAATAATAAATACTGAGCTACCTTATTAAGGCAGTTATAAAAATAGGAGGGTTAATAAAATGATAGAATTAAACAAGAAAAACTGGGATGCTGAAATTACTGAATATGTTGAAAAGCCAGTGTTTGTTGACTTTTGGGGCGATAAGTGTGAAATTTGTAAACAATTAATGCCTGGAGTACATGGCTTGGAAAAAGTATATGTTGACAAAATAAAATTTGCCAGCCTTAATATAAGCAGTGCAAGGAGGTTAGCAATTTCTCAAAAAGTTCTAGGACTGCCGACGATGATTATATATAAAAACGGTGAAAAAATGGACACTATAACTGCAGATAAAATAAATACTCTTGATGATGTGAAGAGCTTTATAAAATCTACATATGATAAGCTTTAAAATTAAATAAAGTTCAAAATAAATATTAAAAAAGGAAGAGATAATATGTTAAAAGGTAAAAAGGTAATTGCGATAGGAGATAGGGACGGTATACCTGGCCAGGCTATTGAGGTCTGTGCAAAGTCAGCCGGAGCAGAGGTTATATTTGCTTCTACAGAATGTTTCGTTTGAACGGCTGCGGGAGCTATGGATCTGGAGATCCAACAGAGGGTAAAAGATTTGACGGAAAAATACGGTGCAGAAAATATAGTTGTAATTTTAGGTGGAGCAGAGGCAGAAGCGTCAGGTCTTTCTGCAGAAACGGTAAGTGCGGGAGATCCGACTTTTGCTGGACCGCTTGCAGGAGTAGCACTTGGACTGGCTGTCTATCATATTGTAGAACCTGAAATAAAGGAAGAATGTGATGCTGCAGTTTATGATGAACAGTGCAGCATGATGGAAATGGTTCTTGATGTAGAAGATATTATAAGTGAGGTAAACACTATAAGAGACCAGTATTCAAAATATAATAAATAATATAAATAATTTCATTAAAAAGGAAAAATTTTTGGTAGAAAATAGTTTTGATATTAGAATAAAGAATAATAGCATGCAGGAATGCATGCTATTATTAAAATAAATAGGAGGTTTTAAAATGAATTTTCCCGTTGTTAAGAGAGCTTCTTATGTTTTAGTTAATACGCCGGATA
>NZ_FXYI02000344.1:0-1209 GCF_900184915.1 Clostridium sp. HV4-5-A1G
TGTTAATATTAATAAAGGTTCAGCTTTATATTTATTTATTTTATCTAAAAAATTATCTACATCATATAAATTTTTTATCATTAACATTCCCTTTATCTCTCCATATACAGGATGTTCCACTATAACATCTTCTACTTTTCCCCCAAATTTAACTATAGTTTTAAGTTCATCTTCCATTTCGCTTGTTTTATGTGAAACAGCAATTACTTTTCTAACCATTTCCTTCTCTGCTTTTGGAATTAAATATCCATCTGGAGTAGCTATTATACTTTTGCCTTCAGCCCTTAAAATTGCTATATCTTTAACTATTACCTGTCTAGTAACACCTAACTTTTCAGCTAAAACATGACCTTTTTGAGGTATATTACTTTTTTCAAGGATTTCTTTAATACATACTCTTCTATCTGCTGAGTTCATACTAACCTCCCATAGTATATTTTTGAAATAATCAACTATACTTACATTACTATTATATCATAAAATTTGGAATAACTTTATAGACGAATAGAAGAAACTTTTTAAAATACAATTAAAATTATTCTTTTAATTATTTTTATCACAATGTCTAAGTATATCAAGCTCTAAATCATCATTTATTTTTTCATCATGATGATTTTCTACCAAATAAAGTAACCTACTATTATTTTCTATTTTCTCTAATAATTCTTTTCCCAATTTAGCATGCTCATAATATACTTTTATTTTTGTATTATTAGAAAATTTCTTCAATTTACCTTTAGAAAATCTATCTCCTAATACTAAAATAGACTTATCCAATATATTCAACTCCTTATATATTTTACCGATATCATGTAAAAGTGCTGCTTTTAATAGCAAATTTATATTTACCTTATCGAATTTATCATTACAAATACTTTGTACGTCATAGGCTACTTTTACCGAATGTTTCTGTTCCTGAATAGATAATTTACTAAATAATTTTAATTCATTTATATTTAGGATACTTTTTATAAAACTATCATCATCTCTATTGATTTTAGCAGTGAGTGCCCAATAAAATTGTTTTATTCTATAACAAAATAGCATTTATTTATCACCTTTAATTCTATTATAATAATTAATTTATAAAAAAACAAAAGGAATTACAAATTTGTAATTCCTTTTACTAAGATGGTGGAGATAAAGAGATTCGAACTCTTGACCCTCTGCGTGCAAGGCAGATGCTCTCCCAGCTGAGCTATACCCCCA
>NZ_FXYI02000345.1:0-1200 GCF_900184915.1 Clostridium sp. HV4-5-A1G
CCCATAATACCCTGCAGGCATTGTCCAGTTCCAGTATATCTATCCCCGGTATTGCATAGGTCACAACTTCCCTGGGAGGCACCTTTACCTCCACCTCTTCAGCTTTCGACGGCCTATCCTTTTCCAATATCTCCTCCAGCCCTGCATCCTCTGCCTTTTGAAATTCATTCTTCGCCGTCCTCAGTACTTTTCCTTCAGCACACACAGCACAGTATTTAAGTGCTTCACAGATAAGAGGTGCTCCCGAAGCCCTGGATACTATATTTATCAGTTTATCATAATTTTCCCCTATTCCCGGACCATATCCATATCCCAGAGTCTCATAATTTCCTCCGGTAGTATAGGCTGCAAAAATCTTTATGAGCAGATTTCCGGTCAGTGAATCACAAACCATGACATCCGGGGTACCTGAAAGGAGGTCATTTCCCCTCATCAGTACTTCTCCATTTTTCCTGAGAGATTGAGCAAAATCAATACCATATCCCCTGTTCTGCAGTTCTACAAGCGCCCTCTGTGTACCCCTGGCTCCATCTACGTTCAAAACCCCCACGGTTGGATTATCTATACCAATGGACTTTGCAACTGCAATACCGGCTATGGAGTTTTTGACCATACTCTCCACCCTATTCGTGGCCATAGTACCCGTAGTGGTTGAAATTATCATATTTCTGCCGCTTCCCGGTGCAGCCATCCTACCTACAGTCGATACCCCTATAGGAAAATCAAAATGCTGTGTCACACACCCATCTATCTTCTTTTCCTCAAGAAGACTTACCATTTTCTTATGACCTTCTTCTGCACTGCTTACTTCTACAGATTCAAACCCACAGTCAACTTTCGGCCCTATGAGCACTATATCAAAATCACCGTATTTACTCCCCGCCAACTGTGCAGCTTTTATCATCTCCTCTGCTCCATGTTCCGAGCCATAAACTGTAAGTCCTATTCTAGGCCTCTTTTTAAAGCTTCCCTTTTCTATACCGTCAGCTATATCCTCAAATGCTTCCGCAATCAATTTTTTTGTCCTGTCCATAATTCCCCTCCTCTGTATCAAAAATTCTAATCATCCATCAACTGCTGTGCAAATTTTCTTATCTCCCGTGCTATGATCTTCTTTACCTCATCTTTGGATACTTCAGTATTCTCCTCTTTCCCGCCATCGTTCTTTTCTACAAGTATAGATACTCCATCAAACAGATT
>NZ_FXYI02000346.1:0-1196 GCF_900184915.1 Clostridium sp. HV4-5-A1G
TGTCTAGCTATCATTATTCTCTGTGCCTGAGGTGAACCTGCCCCGTGCATGGATTCAGTCCTATAGCTTACTGCAGCTGTACCAAGACATAAATTCTCTATAAGTCTCAGCACTTTCATTCTGTCTTCCGTAGGTATACTAGAAGTTCCCTTAAAGTATTTTTCCAAATACTTGCCGGTAACAGGATTTTTAAAATCTTTTTCGGAAGGCATAGTAACCATCAAACCACCTGCAATATCCTCAGCTAACCTTGAAATCTCATAGGGGAATCTAGTCACGTTCTGCTTGCATACATTGGCTAACAGCAAATTAACCAGGTAATTTCCTGCTGCGAGTTTACAACCTTCACAGGAACATGCAACACCGCAGGAATATAAAGTCTCATTTAAATGCATCATCTCTATTAATTTATCTTTTATATGGGACTTCCTGGGTACTCCATTGTATTCAGCAGCTAAAGCTGCTGCTCCTATGAGCACATCCCCCATCCCAGATTTACATCCACCGTAGCTCTGCCTGTGATAGCCTGCAAACCTTTCAACAAGTACTCCTGCAAATTCAGTTTCTCCATTTAAAAATATTCTGTCATTCGGTACAAACACATCGTCAAATATTACCAGGCCTTCCATTCCTCCAAAATTCTTATTGCCAACATCAATGTCAGAAAGTTCTTCAAGTTTTCTCGTATCACAGGACTGTCTGCCGACTACAATCATTATGCCCTCAGTATCCACAGGTACAGAAAATGCAACTGCATAATCCTTATCCTCCGGTCTCATTGAAACTGTCGGCATTACCAGGACTTCATGCGAATTACAGATTCCAGTCTGGTGAGCTTTCGCCCCCCTCACTACAATTCCATCAGGTCTTCTTTCAACTACCCTTAGAAACAAATCCGGATCTGCCTGTTTACTCGGTGACAAGCTTCTATCACCTTTTGGATCTGTCATGGCTCCGTCAACAGTCAGATCGTTTTTCTGCACATATTTTATAAAGCCAGTAATATTGTCAAGATAATTAGTATTATATTCCTTATCTACTTCATAAGCTGTACTGTAAACGGCATTTATGGCATCCATTCCCACACATCTCTGAAAACACGAAGCTGTTTTTTGTCCTAATAATCTCTGCATTTTTACTTTTTTAACTAAATCCTCCGTGCTCTGGTGCAAGTGGGTAAATCTATTGATCTTTTC
>NZ_FXYI02000347.1:0-1192 GCF_900184915.1 Clostridium sp. HV4-5-A1G
AATAATCTCTGCATTTTTACTTTTTTAACTAAATCCTCCGTGCTCTGGTGCAAGTGGGTAAATCTATTGATCTTTTCCCCCGTTAAGTTTGAAGTCGCTGTCATCAGATTTTGATATTCCGGTATCTGCGCTAGATCATATGTCATTTTTACAGAGTTACGTGATGGTACAAGCATTGGGTTATCTACTGGGTTGCTCAATTTTTCTCCAAACAAATATATATTTAATTTTAATTTACGCAAACTTTCTACGTATTCCTCTCCTGTCATTAAAGACATAAGATCCCTACCCCCTTTTAATTTTCTAATTTCATGGAAATTTCTCTAGCTGTTTTAACCACCTTATCCTTGATTTTAGTACAGATTTTATCATTAACCCTTACAGTAGGTATAGATACACTAATTGCCGCTACTATTTTATTTCCAAATGCCCTTATAGGCGCTGATATACATACAAGCCCAATTTGAAATTCCTCATAATCCAATATATATCCATTTTCTCTTCCCTTTTTAAGGTTTTTCATCAATGCATCCATATTTACAATGGTCTTATCGGTAAATTTTTTAAGAGGAAATTTCAATAACATTTTTAACTTATTTTCGGGAAAATCCATCAAAAGACATTTCCCCAGTCCCGAACAATGGCAAGGGTATTTAGATCCGATTTCCAAATTAGGTCTTAAAACATGTGAAGAACCTATTGAATTTATATATATTGCATTATCCTCGTCCCTTACTGCTAAATTAACTGTTTCATTGAATTCACGCTGCAATTCCATCATACAGTTATTGGCTTCCATGCTCCAACTTTTGAAATTGTTCATTCTATTAACTGTTTTTAACAAGCTTAACCCAAGTCTGTATTTTTTATTTTTTTTATTTTGGATTAAAATTCCCCTGTATTCCAGTGTGCTCAATATTCTGTACACTGTACTTTCAGATAAATTTACAATACCGCTTATCTCCTTTATACCCATCTCGGTATTATCATCTTTAAAGCACTGAAAGACATCTACCCCTCTTATAATTGATTGAATTAATAATTTAGACTCTAAATTTTCCATTTTGTACTCACCTTTTTCCTCATATTTTTTATATTTTTAGCTTAATCTGATTTTTTTTGCATAGTCTCTTATAATAACTAATTATAATAATAATATCTTTGAGTACAAAAATCATATAATTTATAGACT
>NZ_FXYI02000348.1:0-1188 GCF_900184915.1 Clostridium sp. HV4-5-A1G
GCCAGTTAAAATTTCAAGCTTGGGATTTTTTTCAACTTCGGGCAGCAGAGGTTCGCTTACCAATATTTTCCCCAGCTCCATGGTGTTTTTAATCCAGACTATCTTATGCTGCTTACTTTTTATACCATTGCACAATTTGACTGCTATCCTCACAGCATCTTCCGTATTCCTGGCAACCATAGGTATCTTAGCAGGTTCTATTTCAGTACTTGTAAAACAATTTGTATACATCGAGATAAAATCTATTTTATCAAATAGCTTTCTAGTCGTGACATCAGCCATTCCCACTCCATTTGTATTTCCATGGGACTCATCTGTCACATCCAATATCACGCATTTCTTAAATTCAGGTCCTCCGCTGGCACATTTGGTAAAATACAGCCCTGTCACGTTGGGATCCTGTCCATCTCCGCTTATATTCTTGCCTATCTCCCCTATTATAAGTACGTCAAATTTCGGTATGAGTATCTGGGCCATCCTTTTTCTGCTCTCTTCAAGAAGAGCTTCTTCCTTCTCCAATCCAAGTATCTCATCTTTCGTAAGTATGGTTATCTTATAGGTATCATCATAGGCATTTTCAACTGTGGATACGGCAAAAAGCAGCTTGATCCTCTTAGCTATCATGCACCCAACTCCGGGTATAAGCTCATGGAATCTTTCAAATCCCTTACTGTGAACTGAATCCGCCCCCCGCTGCTTCCCAAGACCTATAACGAGCATTTTGCAGGCACCGCTTTCAACCCTGCCTCTAAAACAGGTATGCGGTTTTATTCTGGGAATTATAACCACTCCATCGGCCTCCAGAGCACTTTTGGCAACATAGACAGTCAATCCCGGTTCATATTCTCCAATAGGCTCAACATCTACAGATGCATCTACCTTGACCCCCATTGCTTCCTCCGTAATACCATAAGAGGCTAAAATTCCTGCCTGACCCTCCGGTGTGGCCCCGCCATGACTTCCCATGGCAGGTATGATAAATGGCTCTGCTCCAGCTCCTTTCAGGCAGTCCACAACTGTCTTAGCCATTTTAGCTATATTTGCAACTCCACGGCTGCCAACACCCACTGCAATTCTCTTGCCTTTCAAATCCATATTTTTTATACTCTGTCTTACTTTATCCGCCACTTCAAGTTCTACATTTTCAACTCTATCTTT
Source organism: Clostridium sp. HV4-5-A1G (assembly GCF_900184915.1). Taxonomy (NCBI): domain Bacteria; kingdom Bacillati; phylum Bacillota; class Clostridia; order Eubacteriales; family Clostridiaceae; genus Clostridium; species Clostridium sp. HV4-5-A1G. Next base: position 1,159 of record NZ_FXYI02000348.1, read on the forward strand.
CTCAAAATTCTGCTTTATTTTCAAGAACCT
>NZ_FXYI02000349.1:0-1161 GCF_900184915.1 Clostridium sp. HV4-5-A1G
GTCTTATCTTTATACATATGATTGAATATCAATTTTATACTGTCCTCATCAATATGTTTTCCATCATCATATATTTCCACTACAGCAAAATTATCATTTCTTTCTAGTCTGATTTTTATAATACTTTCGGCATATCTCAATGCATTGTCCAGTATATTTTCTAGACACACCTTTATTTTTTCCTCATTTGCAAAGATAATGCAGCTGCTTGTCTCTAACTCCCATTTAATATCATCACTGATTACTTTAAACTTATCCACCATGTCACTGACAATGTCCTTCAAATCCATGCTTTTATTCTTTTCACTCTCAAGGTTATTCTCCAGCGTATATTCCAATGTGTTGAGATAGAGTATCTGTTTTATTTTTTTCTCAAGTCCAATTGATTCATCCTTTATTATTTCTGCTGTCCTTTCAGGAGAATCTATATAAACACCGTCTATAATTGCCTGGGCATGGCTCATAATAACCATGACTGTTGTTTTTAAACTGTGGGATATACTTTGGAGAAATATCTTTTCGTTTTCATCGGCATATTTTAGTTTCTTCTGCATGATATTCATTGACCTGGCAAGTTTGCCAATCTCATCATCATTGTCAATTTTAATGGGTTCAACCCAATTCTTGTCTGCTATTTCTCTTGTATAATTTTCTAATTTTTTAAGAGGCTTTGATATATATGTCGCAACAAGTTTTGAGGTAATAAAAGCTATAATGATAAATATCATCCCTATCAATATTACCTCATATAAAAACTTATTATCTACATAATATGGCATATATGTCACAAAGTATGATTTCAATGAGTCCGTATTTTTTATTGGACTTATTATGATTAAATATTCTACTTTATCGTAATAGGCTCTAAATTGTGTTTCTGATTTTATATTTTTTGCAAAGGAACTTATCCAATCTATTCTTTTAGCTCCTGGACTTCCATTCATAGGTAAAGAATTATTGGTAGGATTGTTTACATATTGTATTTCTTTTTCCCCATGGTTAAAATTGACAATAAAGTTCTCAACATTAATAAGATTTCTCATTTTAGTAAAGTCTGGCGGATGATTAAAATCATCGTCTTTTAAAATTATATCATGATATGCTTTCATATCTTTGATATGATTATTTTTATCAATATACCTAAAACTATATAAATATAAT
>NZ_FXYI02000350.1:0-1154 GCF_900184915.1 Clostridium sp. HV4-5-A1G
AATATAAAGAAAATATATATAAAATACGAATATTTATGGCAATTTATCTAAGCTTTCAAAGGTATAACCTTGATTTTTCCAATCTTTTATTACAGAGTCCAATATTTCAGAATTTGTTTTCGAAACTGCATGAAGCAATACAATTGCTCCATTGTGAGTCCTGCGGCTTATCATTTTTTGAGACTCTATAGGAGAAGGCTGCCTTTTAACATTCCAATCGTTATAGGCAAAACTCCAGAAAATAGTTTTATAACCTAATTTTTTAGTATAAAATAGAGAAAGCTCACTGTATTTTCCCATAGGGGGTCTAAAAAAATGCGGCATTTCCTTGCCTGTGACTTCTCTATAGGCATCTTCTGTTACTAAAAATTCATTCTCAAATTTTATAGGATCTTTTGCAGTCTCCGCCATTGAAGGGTGCTTTGTGGAATGGTTGCATACTAGGTGTCCTTCTTTTACCATTCTGTTTATCAAATCTGCATTGCCTTTTATATAGGGTGTTGTAACAAAAAAAGCAGCAGGAACATTATTTGATTTTAGTATATCCAGTATTTTTGAAGTATAGCCGTTTTCATATCCTTCATCAAAGGTTAAATAGAGTACTTTTTTAGAGGTATTGCCTAAATAGTATGCAGAGTATTTATTTGTAAGTTTTAGAATGTCTTCAGGTATCTCTGAAGGAGTGCCTTTGTTGTTGGGTTTAAAAAACCAGTTTTTTTCACTTCTGTCCAATTTAGATACATCTAAATTCTGAAGCCTGCTGGCGGACTTTTGAGTACTATTTTCTTTAGGATTGGCTTTTGTTTGAAAGGCCCAAGATTTGTTATATATTAAAGGCGCCTCTTTTTTATAAAAAGCCATAACAGTATAGGAATACAAAAAAATTATACACATTAAAAAGATGGATATTAATTTTTTGAACATAGTTGTATCATCACCTACCTTATAATATATAATTTATGGTATACTTAATCTGATAATTTATACTTGGGCTTTAGAGGCAGTATTAGTAAATTGTTCAATAAAAATATAAACCTCTTTAAGTAAGTGTATAGTAAAATTGGAGATAACGGCGTGGATGATTTTATTAAAAATATTGAAGAAATTTATAAACTTATAAATACAAAATTAGATAGTAAAATTAAATTTATATC
>NZ_FXYI02000351.1:0-1121 GCF_900184915.1 Clostridium sp. HV4-5-A1G
AATTTATTTATATTAGGACAATATAATAAATGTAATTAGGAGATATAAAATTCTCCTTAGCATCAAATAATATAAATTATTGTTTGATGTGTAACCCCCCATCCCCCTTGGGACCGCATATACGGTCCCTTTTTAATTATCTATTTCTATACATAGAGGCAATTTTGAAACGACAGTTTTTAGTATCACTGCTGTCAGGTACGAGAATTAAATCCAATTTATAATTTTTTACTGTATTTTTATCTGTTCTGGAAATACCCTTAAAATTTAATGACCAGGAAATTTCAGAAGCATTGCCGTCTTTATCGCATTTATTTTCCATGAAGAAACCGTCTTGAAATACATAGGTATTATTTTCTCCTGTCAAGTTGCCAATTAGGGCCATATTCTCTTTAGATATATTAGATGAAAAAATATCTTTTGGCTTATATGGTTCGCTTTCAGGCAAACTTTGTATAAATTTTACAAATGTATAAATAGTATCTTGTCCCATAAGAGAACTTCTGTATTCATAATCATAGTTTTTAAATCCATTATTTAAAAATATGTAATTGGAGAGATACATGGAGCTTTCACTCAGTTTACCTGATATGATTTTTGGAGTTCTGTTGTTTTTACAATCCATAAAACCAAGTATGTTGCTAGAATTTGACATAATATTTTTAAATCCTGTACCAGTATATATAAAGACACGTTGAACAGGTTTATTTTTTATTGAACCCTGCACAAATATTTCAGGAACTCTGTTTCTGGATACATCCATGAGTGTTATTCTTAAAGGCCAATATGGGGAATAGCTTTGAATTATTGGTGAATTTTTATTAGTATTGAAGTTAAAAGTTTTATTATCTATAACTGCTTTTATTAGATAGCTGTTTTCATCTCGTATGATAGACAGTATATCATTCTTTCCGTCACCATTGAGATCTGCCCGTATTTTTCTGCTGCTGGAGATAGTATTGAAAGAAGGAGAAGAATGTCTGGATACTATAAAGGTTACAGATAAAAATATGATTAAGATTAACAATATTAAAAAGTAAATATGTCGTTTCTTTAGAAATATTACTCTAAATTTCATAAATTTCACCTCCATTTAATTATATGAATTTATTATATATTTA
>NZ_FXYI02000352.1:0-1111 GCF_900184915.1 Clostridium sp. HV4-5-A1G
GTTATAATTATTTTATGTAATTATATACTTTTTACTCGTTTTAAGCAATAAAATATTTTATTATTTTTTTAAGGAGTGATCCACAGTGGCTAAAATAAAACTAGCTAAAAGTACCGTCCCAAATGCATTTACTCTTACTAACCTCAGCTGCGGTATAATATCCCTAATAATGTCCTTTGAAGAAAATTATATATGGGCCGGCTTGTTTATATTGCTGGCATGTTTGGCTGATAGATACGACGGAAGAGTTGCTCGATTTTTAAAGGTATCCAGTGATTTAGGCAAAGAACTGGATTCACTGGCAGATTTAGTTTCTTTCGGAGTGGCTCCTTCAGTTCTCGCATTTAATCTCTATAATTTTTCTAACTTAGGCCTATTGGGCTATCTGCTGGTACTGCTGCTGCCAATATGCGGGGCATACAGGCTGGCAAGATTTAATATTACTGAATTTGATGGACAATTCTTCGGTATTCCCATAACTTTTGCAGGTATGTTCATGTCACTTTATTGTTTGATTACATTGAGACATCCTCTTCCTTCAGAAGTTACAATTCTACTTATTATAATACTTTCATATCTTATGGTATGTAAGTACAGATTTAAAAAATTTTAATCCTATATCTTAATAAAATTTTTTATAGGTACCAGTTAAACTTGTTGTTTAATGTAATAAAAGAAGAATAGGTACAGATCGGCTTTTTGCTTATTCTTCTTTTTTATTATCATCATATATCGTATCTAAGTTGTTCAAAAACAACTCCTCATCTATTTCTGTCTCCATATATTGTGCTTTCATTTTTCCCCTGATGATTTCAGTTCTCATTTTGCAATACTGTGCATATTCTACGGTAGATTTATCTATGGCACTTATGAGCTTATCGAGTATATCACCCAATTCATCTACCCTATGAAGAGCATCTTTTACCTCTTTCTTATGGGCAGATGCTATGGAATTTAATTCCCCTGCTCCTCCTATAAGTAATCTATAACAATTGGTTAGTTTAGACAATAAATCTGTCAGGTTATTTATATCACAATAATATTCTTCAATTATCTTTCTATGAGACATATCTATCACCCTGACTAAAATTTATAATATACTATAATATTT
>NZ_FXYI02000353.1:0-1091 GCF_900184915.1 Clostridium sp. HV4-5-A1G
AACATATTAAAAAAGTATCTGTGTAGGATAGAGAAATCTATACCAGCAGTAGTGGGTTTGGATACCCCGGAGATGTATCGGTGGAGCTCTATCATGGGGTTTATTGGGAATCCGAAGCTCTCCATTTCAATGGAGATGTAGTTCACCTGAATTAAAAAATTCAATTACTGAATATGAAAATAGTGCGGGTGAAGAAACTAAATTAGAGGAGTATTTACAACAGGTATCATTGTATACTAACGAAGATATTCAGGAAAATAGGGATAAGGTAAAAATGATGACAATTCATACAGCAAAAGGATTGGAATTTCCATATGTCTTTATTTGTGGATTTAATGAAGGAATATTTCCAAGTAGGAAAACAAATACAAAAGAAAAGATGGAAGAAGAACGTAGATTGGCATATGTAGGATTTACTAGAGCAGAAAATGCATTATTTCTAAGCGATGCGGAAGGTATTAATCGTGACGGAAGTTATAAATATCCATCAAGATTCATTTTCAATATAGATAAAAAGTATCTAAATTATGTGGTAGAATTAGAAGAAAATTTTATTGATAATGCAAATGATTTTATAACTAACTCTGAAAATATTCTCAATAGAAACAATAATATTCAGTTCAATGTGGGTGATAGGATAATTCATAAATCTTTTGGTGCTGGCAAGATTATTAAGATAGATAATATTAATTCATCTTATGTTATTAAATTTGATAATTCAGAAACATATAGTAATATTTCATTTTCTATGAAATTAGAAAATGAAAATAGTGATAATTTTAAAGATAATTCTATTGATGGACAAAAGAATTTAGAAAATAAAATAATTTTGGAGATAAAAAATGAAAGTAATAATCAAATAAAAAATTGGATAGAAAGTGCTAAAAAATATATTTGATTTTATTGAACTTGTCCCAAAAATGTGTTTTAATAAAAGAAAGTAGAATATATTTTGTTATAAAATTCATTGGATATATTTCCCAAATGTTTTATAATTATATTATGGTAAAATATAATATAAGGAGATGTATTTAATGGATAAAAAAAATATGCCTGTATCTTATACACATATGACGCTGCCGACGAAGATA
>NZ_FXYI02000354.1:0-1081 GCF_900184915.1 Clostridium sp. HV4-5-A1G
TGATGTTAGTATAAAAGTGTAGACACAAAGAAATAGATTTACTAAAGATCTATAATAAAATTAAGAAGGGGAAGTGTCTACAAGTGGGAAAAACATCTAAAAGATATACGGATGGATATAAAAATACTATTGTTGAATTATTTAACAGAGGAAAGACGTATAGTGAACTTAACAGCGAATATGGAATACCTAAAACGACAATGAGGCAGTGGGTACTTAAAGATAAAAACAAAAAAGATGGTACAGAAGGCAAAAAAGAAAATATCAAAGAAGTTCTCAAAAAAAACGCCATACTTCAGTAAGAAAATGAAATATTAAAAAAAGCATTATCCATATTCGCAAAGGAAAAATAAAAGATATCTATAAGTTCATTGATGAAAACAAGCATTGTTACTGTAAAAAGATCAAAAAATGTTTTGGAATAAAAACCATGTGCAGGGTGTTGGGCATAAGCAGAGCCGCCTATTACAGACATTTAAACAGGAAACCATCCAAGTGGGAACGTGAAGATAAAATTTTAGATAAAATGATATATAAAGAATATAAAGATTCAAAATGCAGGTATGGTGCGGTTAAAATATTAAGACAGCTTATGAAAAAGGGATTTAAACCAAGTTTGAAACGGGTCCAGAGACGGATGAAAAAATTGAATATAAAATCAGTTATAGTAAAAAAGTGGAGACCATATTGTAGTAATAAGGTCAATGCGGCTGGTAAAGAAAATCTTATTAAGGAAGATTTTGCAGCAGATACAATCAATAAAAAATGGCTTACAGACATAACATACATATATACTTTAAAAGACAGGTGGTGCTACCTGGCATCTGTTTTTGACTGTTACAGTGCAAAAATAGTTGGATGGTATATTTTAAGGGACATGAATGCTGATACAGCATTAAAGGCTATAAAGAATTCCATAGAAATTCAAAAACCTGATTTTAAGTCACTAATACTTCATAGCGATTTAGGCTCACAATATACAAGCAGTGTAGTTGAAGAATACCTTAAAAGCAGGGGTATAAAACATTCTTACAGTAAAAAAGGATACCCTTATGACAATGCACCGATGGAATCATTTCAT
>NZ_FXYI02000355.1:0-1033 GCF_900184915.1 Clostridium sp. HV4-5-A1G
ATATAATCCCCACGAAAATAAGTTATTCCAAGTCCAATGGGTTTATCTTCAATATCGTATAATTTTTGCTCTACTACAAGCAAGGCAATTTTATTCTGTATGTGAAGCAATTTTTTCATCTTTTCTTCCGGAATTTTGGCATATATGATAAGTTCCTTGTTCAAATCATAGAGAGAAGTCCTATCGGATATCATTTCCGGGAAAGTTGCATTTTTGATTTCATTCTCCACAATTGGAACTCCTCTTTTATACAAAAGATATTTTATATCATAGGCCATAGGTTCTCCTTCAGTATAAAATAGTCTCCGGATCATGACAACCTTCTTACTCTCGCTGATCTGGAGACTGCCGGCTAATTTTTCATCAGGAAGTATGATGTCCACAGACAAAAGTTTTGTTCTATCCACATTGTTAATTAAATTGCTCATTTCGTCATAGGCAAAAATATATTTATTGTAATCCGGCTTTTTTACAAAATAGCCCTTCCCTGGAACGGAATATATATAGCCCTCATTCGATAAAATAGAAAGTCCCTTCCTCACTGTCATTCTGCTGGTGTCATATTCACTGCACAAAGACGTTTCAGAAGGCAGCACATCACCTGGTTTCAACTTGCCACTGCTAATTTCACTTCGTATATCCTCGACAATCTTAATATATATTGGATTCTTCATTACTTGTTACTCCTCATCTGTTTTTCCTTCATCCATTTCAAACATATTTTAGTCCCAGTAGAAGCCTCATTGGAAAAATCATCTGCTCCAATATACTTACTTATATCTGCATTCATATGATTGGCACCTGCAATAACCTTCACTTTATCCCTTATCCCAGCTTTTAAAAAAGCCTTTACCACATCCCTCATTGTTTCTATTGTATTTGTAAGTGCCGCACTCATAGCTACGATATCCGGTTTGTTCTCCTTAACTGCTTTCACAAATTCTTCTTTTGGAACATCTACACCTAAATCGATTACCTCAAATCCATTAGCTTCCAGCATACCTTTAAAAATATCCTTTCCAATATCATGAAT
>NZ_FXYI02000356.1:0-1019 GCF_900184915.1 Clostridium sp. HV4-5-A1G
TTATTAATTTAATAAACATCCTTCAATGTTATAAAATTGCTGAAATTTTAGATTAATATTTAAAATAGTATACAATTCAAAGTTCTGAGAAATATAAGCATAAGATTAAAAATCTTTTGGCTTTGCAAATGTACTAAATTCTCCTTTTGGATCATTAATTACTGATTTGTACGCAGAAGATTTAACAACTTCTAATATATCTTTTGAAAGCTGAGAATTTGCATCAGCCGCTCTTACAGTTATAGTATTTAAATAATCTTCCGTAAGCTTTTCATGATATAGTGCATCTTTAGGGTTAAATTTTGCAGCAATTGCATAGTTACCATTTACAACTTCTATATCTGTACTATTTATTACTCTAGGAATTTGCGCTGCATTTACAAGTTTAAATTTAAGATTTTTAGGGTTTTCTGAAATATCATTTTGTGTTATAGTAGCAATATTTGCCTTTGGATTTATTTTAATAAGTCCGGCACTTACTAATACCTTTAATGATCTTGTAATATTTACTGGATCATCAGGTATTACAACTAATGAACCATTCTTTAATTCACTCAAAGATTTAATTTTACTAGAATAAATATCACTACCTAAAGTAGGTATTGCAGTAATTGCTTTTAAGTCCAATTTATTATCTTTAGCAAACTTCGCTAAGTAAACAGAATTTTGAAATACATTCAGATCTAAATCTTTATTGGCAAGTGCTTTATTCGGCTGTATATAATCGTCAAACTCTTTTATTGAAACCTTATAACCTTTTTTCTCAAGAGAAGGCTGTATTGCTTGCCTAAATAGATCTCCATAAGGTCCAGGACACACACCTACTACTATGTTTTTTTTTGATTCTGATTTACTTGAATTGCTGCTTTGCCCGCATCCAGAAAATAATCCTGTCAATAAAATTATTAATAATAAAATCTCACTTATTTTTTTCATTACATGAAACTTCCTTTCGTATTTTTATTTTGTTAATATTAAAATGTAAATACAAAATAAAAGAGGCTTAATTTAATATAATA
>NZ_FXYI02000357.1:0-1011 GCF_900184915.1 Clostridium sp. HV4-5-A1G
AAATTATAGAAAGTAACGATATAATTAAATATTATGATAATTTTACACTGGAGGTTAAAAACATGTCTAAAATTTCTAATTTATTAGAGATAATAATGATAATACAATATAAGGGATTGACTACTGCATCGGAATTAGCCCAGACTTTAGGGGTGGATAAGAAAACGGTATATAGATATATAAGTAGTCTGAATAAAGCTAATGTACCTGTGTACACTAAAAAAGGAAGATATGGTGGATTTTATATAGATAAAAATTTTTACATGAAGTCTGCAAATTTGAGTGCAAGAGAACTTAGTGCACTTCTCATGGCCTCAGAAGTGCTTACAAAGCAAAATGGATTCATATATGAAAAAGAGCTTAAGAATGCAGTTTATAAGATAAAAAGTGTTTCTATAAATTCAGATATTAATTTAAGTGAAATGGATGACACAGGTGGCTTTTCTATAGATTCAATAGGCAATTTGAAAAAATTAGAGGATAAAATATCACAGATAAGTTATTCCATGAGTAAAGGAAAAAGCCTGAACGTAAATTATTTTTCGGTAAATAAAAACAATCTGACTATGAGAAAAGTGGATCCCTACGACTTAGTATTTAAACAGGGGAACTGGTATGTAGTAGGGTACTGTCATATGAAAGATGATATAGAAATTTTTAAGCTTGATAGAATCAAGAGTTTGAAAATAAGCGATGATATTTATATGAGACCCCACACATTCTCTCTTAAAGATTATTTAGACCAGCATTGGGGAGTGTTTATGGGAGATAAGATAAAGGTACTAATAAAATTTAGCAGAAACATCTCTCATTTTATAAAAAGTACAAAATGGAATACCAACCAGCGCATAGACGATCTGGAAGATGGAAGTATAATTTTAAGTCTCTATATAGATGATATTGAAGATGTGAAGAAATGGGTGATGGGTTTTGGAAAAGATGCTGAGATAATTGAACCTGAAGAACTGCGAAAAAATATTAAGTTAGAATTAGAGGAGTTATATAAAAAAT
>NZ_FXYI02000358.1:0-997 GCF_900184915.1 Clostridium sp. HV4-5-A1G
ATATAAACTAATAATATTTTGAAGGAAATTTAAAACAAATATAGAATAATATACTTATGTTTCTATATATAAGAAAAATAAGGGGGTATGAAAAATGACAAGACATAAATTAAAAAAAGCATTATCGCTTTTACTTTTAACTACTGTTTTTTCGGTTACAACATTTAGTTCAGTTTCGGCTAGTAGTATAGTTAATTCAGAATCGGCAAAATTTGTACCTATGTTAGGTGGAGGTCCAAGCCCAAGTGCCGCATGGACTTACAGAACTTCCTATTATCATACTTTTACACATAATCAACTAAGAACATTAAATAACAAGTATCAATCTACAATAAGGTCGTCTACTTATGTTGCTGGACAATATGCATATAATGTCTCAGTTGTAGCTCTTGGTTTTATGGGTAAATCGGGTGCAGTTGCCGCTAGCTATATAAGTCTTTTTGGGCAAACCTATTTTTCTAAAATTCAAAGTAGTGCAAATGTAATAGCATCAGCTTATGGTAAGGGCGGAAGTGTTAGATTAAAAGTTATAGAGTATTACAGACCCGCTAGTGGTGAAAAAATGATAATTTTTGCATAAATTAAGGAGTTTATTAATGGATAAAACTAATAGAACAAATAGAACAAAAAGAATTATCGAACAAGTAGCATTTTCTTTTATTCCTTTTTTAGTGATTTTATATAAAGCTTATAATTTTGAGATAACTAAAAGTTCAATTATTTTCATTTTTACTTATATAATTTTAGTTATTCTCTTTATAATTTTTTATAATTCAATAAAGCGGTAGTTATTCTCTTTATAATCTATGGAAATCTTCTTAATTGAACAAAACTGAAAAACGCAATCTCCTTCTATAAGGGAAGGCTTAGGAGGGGTTAGTTTTTCCTACTCAGAAGGAGTAGACTGGTTCTCAATGTACTGTTCGATAATATCAATGGTGGCACCACCTGTAGAAAGAACAAGGTAACTTTCACTCCAGAAGAAAGGTTTCCAGTA
>NZ_FXYI02000359.1:0-935 GCF_900184915.1 Clostridium sp. HV4-5-A1G
ACATCATTTATCTTTTTATTATTTATATCTAATATATTAGTTGATGAAAGTTTATCATTGCACTTAAATCCTGTAAGATTAAAAACTTCTTTAAAAGTCAGTTCTTCTTTTCCATAGTCAATCTCTTCCTCTAATTCTTCTAATTTATTATCATAGACTAAAAGTTCTTCAATATTTCCCTCTATATAAAGCCACTTGTCATTTTTTCTCTTTTTAATGAACTTTGCGACAGCCATAGCCACAAGCCTCTGTCCACCTGTTATATCCCAGTATATAGTTCTTTTGTCATCTTCATCAATTTCATCATCTATTTTATCAACTATATCTCCAATATTATAAAAACCACTATCTTCTAAAATTATATCGGTAAAATCTGAAATCCCTAATTTCTCTTTACATACCTTCTTTAATTGCTCATCCCAATCATCAAACTTAATATTGCTATTCATTATCTTATGAACTTTTTCATTAAAGGTTATATTATATACCTTTTCAGGCATATATTCTTTTATAACTAAATAATTTGTAATCTGATTTAACGTGGAGCATATTACTAAAGCATCCGGTTTCTTTTCCTCCATTATTCTCCCCCCATAATAATATATTTTCCAAAGCCTTCATATACTGAATCACCAATTAACTTATTCAATTCGGCTTTTATATCTTCAAGACTATCATCATTTTTCCTAACTAAAAATATGGTTCCCGCCTCATATCCTTTAAACATGACCTTTGGTCTGTTTTCTTTAATATCAAATCCGCCTATATAAATAGGTTTGTCATTAGACATTCCAATAACTCTTTTTTTAAAAAAACAATCTTTATAATCTTCATTAACAAAATATGTATCAGTTATAAATATAATCTTTAAAAGTTCTGATTCCATACCAAAACTTTTCTCAATAGATTTATGAAATCTTGATATATATTTATTT
>NZ_FXYI02000360.1:0-919 GCF_900184915.1 Clostridium sp. HV4-5-A1G
ATCCTTAATAAAAATATTATGGAGAACCTAACTAAAAAGCAAACATTTTTTTGTCTGAATTCTTGGGTCCATTATATTCTGTTTATATATAAATTTAATATATATGTTTTTGTCAAGTGCTTTTTCAAACATTCCGGAACTTAATTTTTCAAGCACCCCACTTACATTACTGGGATTTCATGGTTGAATATGTAAGTCTATGACTTGGTTTGGTATGAACTAATAGATGGCTATGATGTACAAGCCTATCGATTATTGCGCTTGTCAGCTCTTCATCGTAAGATATGTCATTCCATTTGCTAAACTTCAAATTGGTTGTAATTATAATACTTCTTTTTTCATAGCATTCAGAAATAAACTGAAAAAGAAGTTGGGAGCCATCCTTTTCGAAGGGTATGTATTCCCATTCATCACATATGAGTAGTCTAATATTATAATTATATATTTGTGATATTAGATTCTCTTTTAAAATCAATGGAACTCTCATCATTTATCATCCTCCAAAGATACTTCACAAATCCTTAATTGGATTATTTAGTTTATTTTATATATTTTTTACAAAATTGATATACTTATACTATGACTTTTTTTTGAAAAAATCAATATATACTTTTATTTAGAGTTTCCCTATTTTTGCAGAAATGATTAGATAATACCTGTGGATAAGATGAACTTAAAATCCAAAATTGTCCACAGATTTATAAAAATGCATAAGAAAAGAATAAAGTGCATCCATTTGTCAAGACAATTTTTTAATTAATTTATAGTTAGGTCAATAAACAATATTTTCATGATTCCCCTTAAATATACTTCGCTTGTGGATGGAAATTATGTCAAGGACTTGGATCTATGTCAATAAAGTAGACACATTTTTTGAATTTTTGAACTGAATATATTTTAATTTTCAAATAGCCCTTAA
>NZ_FXYI02000361.1:0-911 GCF_900184915.1 Clostridium sp. HV4-5-A1G
TGTTCGATAATATCAATGGTGGCACCACCTGTAGAAAGAACAAGGTAACTTTCACTCCAGAAGAAAGGTTTCCAGTAGAAATTAGCCAGGTAACCGGCATAGTCTCTTCTAATCAGCCTGGAAGTTACTGTTTTAAAATTATTTATAAGTTTAGACAGCTGTACCTGTGGAGGGGCTTCAAATAAAATATGCAGATGGTCAGCTTCTCCGTTAATCTCTAAAATACTGCAGTTCCATTTATTAAAAGTGTTATTGGATATTTCAATCAAGCGGTTTAAAATATCTCTGTTTATACATTTATGTCTGTATTTAGTTACAACAACCAAATGATATTTCAGACTGTAGCAACTATGTCTGTTTCTTTTATATTCTATATTCATAGGATAGTATAACTCCTTTACAACTAAATTAAGAATAGTATAATTATAGTATACAAACGGTATAAAATCAACAAAGGAGGTGTGGATTATGCAGGTGATAAATTCATATACAGTAAAAATAGTAAACATGAATGATTGTTTAAAGGAAACTATAGAAATTTACAGGAAGGCAGTATCTTACTTTATAAATGTGGTTACCTCAGAGAGGGAGCTCTTGGAAAAGTTAAGCTCTAAATATAGGGTAAATCTCATAGAGCACCTGACACACTCAACAAAAGATAATCCACATCCAGAGTATGATGGTTTTGACAGACAGTTCTATAAATTCCCTTCATATTTGAGGAGAAGTGCAATTATGGATGCCATGGGAATAGTCTCTTCCTACTATAGCAATCTAGAAAATTATAAGGAAGAAAGATATACCCAGGTATCTAGTGGTAAAAAGTTTAAGAAGAAAGCACCCAAATTACAGGTAAAGCACTATAAATGTCCTGCCCTTTACAGGGGTAATATGTTTAAAATGCTGGACAG
>NZ_FXYI02000362.1:0-889 GCF_900184915.1 Clostridium sp. HV4-5-A1G
CATCGGGCGTTCTGGCACTGATGTATCTTGTAAAAAACTCTGGATTGGATGTAAGTCAAATTGATTATCTAATAGAATGTTCAGAAGAAGCCGTGGGTGATATGAATCAAAGGGGAGGTGGAAATACTGCCAAAGCCTGTGGCGAAATAGCAGGAATAAAAGGCGCCACTGGAGTTGATATGAGGGGTTTTTGTGCGGGACCTGCCCATGCACTGATTACAGCTGCAGCTCTTGTACAATCTGGTGTATATAAGAACGTGGTAGTGTTTGCAGGCGGATGTACTGCCAAACTTGGAATGAATGGAAAGGACCATGTGAAAAAAAATATACCTATCCTGGAGGACTGCCTCGGGGGTTTTGCAGTTCTTGTGTCGGAAAATGATGGAATAAGCCCGGTACTCAGAACTGATGTAGTTGGGAGACATACAATAGCCCACGGTGCTGCTCCCCAGGCTGTAATACAGGCTCTGGTACTTGATCCTCTGACTAAAAAAGGAATGAAAATTACGGATGTGGATAAGTTTGCACCTGAAATGCAGATACCTGATATAACAGAGCCGGCAGGTGCCGGGGATGTACCGACACAAAATTATAAGATGATAGGGGCCCTGGCGGTTAAAAGTGGACAGCTTGAGAGGAAACAGCTGCCTTTATTTGTCAAAGAACATGGTTATCCGGGATATGCACCCACTCAGGGACATATACCATCCGGCGTTCCTATTATAGGACACGGCATAGAACATATAATGAGTGGAAAATTGAACAATTTTATGGTAATAGGTAAGGGAAGTTTGTTTCTGGGAAGAATGACGAATCTGTTTGATGGAGTATCTATACTTGTAGAAAAGAACGATGGCGGGAAAGAGGAGAATACTGAAGTATCCAAAGA
>NZ_FXYI02000363.1:0-888 GCF_900184915.1 Clostridium sp. HV4-5-A1G
TTATTATTCAAATATTAATAAAAAATGGTATAATAATTAAGAAGAATTTGAGATCTGTTATAACAACAATAAACTGAGATAGAGGTGAATTAAATGGTTTCTAAAGAAGTTATAGTTAAAAGCCCTACAGGATTACATGCAAGACCTGCAACACTACTGGTTAAGAAAGCTTCTTCATTTAAATCTGATTTATCCATAGAATTTGATGGAAAAAAGGCGAATATAAAAAGTTTAATTGGAGTACTTTCATTAGGTGTAACCAAGAATTCAACTGTTAAAATAACTGCATCTGGTGATGACGAGTCATTGGCCATAGAAGAAATTATCAAATTAATAAATTCATTGGAAACATTATAGTCAATTTTAATTGAGTGATTTTTGGTTAAAGTGGAGTCCTATTATGGGTAGTGTTTTTCCACCTCAACCTTTTACAAAAACCAATGCTTGATAAAAGAATAACTGTGAATAAAATAGAAGACCAATGAAAGGTCTTCTCATTTTATTTGCAGCTGTTTTTAGTTTTAAAAAGCAATATAATCATGTCAATACCTGCTACACCTATGAGTATGTCTATTATCCTTCCGATTAGATTGGAAGGTTCACCAAATATAATTTGAATTATGTTAAAATTAAATAAACCTATAAGTCCCCAAATTATTGCACCTATGATGGTCAATATTAAAGAAATTTTGTCTATTATACTGAATTTATACATACTTTCATTTACTGAGGCTGTATAAGTCATTCTTAGATTCGAACCTCAATAAAAATTCACCTCCATACAATATACTTTTTCTAATTAAAGTATATTAGTAACTTTGTAAAATAGAACAGTTTGTACACTTTTATAAGATTATACGAATATAATAATATAATATAATATAAATA
>NZ_FXYI02000364.1:0-881 GCF_900184915.1 Clostridium sp. HV4-5-A1G
GTTAAGCATTCAACTATATGAAGCCTGTGTCTTGTAAGCCTTTGAAGGGCAAGATATTGAGAACCACGCCAGGGTTCGGTATGAATTCTGCCGACTCTTGCAAAGTCAGCAATGACGAAGGAATCAATACCATCATTTTTATCAAGAGAGTTAAAGGAGTCTTTATAATTAGCGACTTCTTTAGGATTCAAACAATAGACATAGGGTTTATAAGGCATAAGCCTTTCGCTTGCAGATAGGAAGTTTGCAATATGTACACCATAAAACGAAGTGGATTCCAAGCCAATTATGACAGTTCTAAAGGTACTATTGCTAAGTATATCAACAAGCATAGCTTCTAATTGATCTGCACCAGATTGCGTGTTGGGAACAGGTTTCATTTTGATTGAAAATTCCTGTTCAAAATTAATTGCAGAGACAACATTTTGCCTCGCACCAATATCAATACCAACAAATAGAGTTGATAAGTAATCTACTTTCTTCATGAAATCACCACCTTTCGAGAGTAATGAAGAACTTAGAAAGGAATTATCCTAATCCAGAGCACTGACTGCATCCTCGCGTAATCAGCATTCATCCAGGCGAAATACCTTGCTGGCGGCTACGGATGGAGATGCAACATTTGTGTAAGCAGAATTTGATACTCTGGTCAGGCTGCACGCTTTCTAGGCAATAACAATAAGTTTTGCAGGAGAATTACAGCAGTAACCTTTGCTAAAGTTCTATTAGAACTATTTTAGCATTAGGAAATTCCTTTATAAATAGTTAAATGAAATCTGTATAGAATGGGAAGCAGAACAGACAGCAATTATGGAATTGGGAGAATCCCCACAGAAAAGCACAGATGCTTTCTCATCTATACTAAAATATAAAAAATAAAT
>NZ_FXYI02000365.1:0-851 GCF_900184915.1 Clostridium sp. HV4-5-A1G
ATATAATTCTTTTTTAATTATATTTTAACCTTGTGCGTGTAATATATTATTTTGTAGAAGAGTACATTTACAGGTTTTATATAATAAAAGGAGATAAAAAGTATGAATTTTATGGTGAATTTAATTGACATTATGCTGCATCTTGATAAGTATTTAAATATCATAATACAAAATTATGGGATGTTGACATATGGTATAATATTTGCAGTTATATTTTGTGAAACAGGTTTAGTGGTCACACCTTTTTTACCGGGAGATTCCATTATTTTTGCAGCGGGAGCACTTGCTTCAGAAAATATGCTGGAGATATTTACTTTGTTTATCGTATTTTTTTTAGCTGCGGTAATAGGCGATACTGCCAACTATTACATAGGTAAAAAAATTGGAAGTGGTATTTTAAGAAGGGAGAATATGAAATTTATCAATAAGGAGCATATTCATAAGGCACACAGGTTTTATGAAAAATATGGTCCTATGGCTATAGTGCTGGGAAGATTTATCCCTATAATAAGAACTTTTGTACCTTTTGTAGCGGGAATTGGTGAAATGGGATATTTAAAATTTATAACTTATAATATGCTTGGAGGGTTCCTGTGGGTGTCCCTGTTTTTAGGGGGAGGGTACTTTTTTGGAAGTCTACCTTTTATAAAACATAATTTTTCCTATGTAATAATTGCCATTATAATAATATCGCTTATTCCGGCAGTTACTGTATTTTTAAAAGAAAGAAAAAAAGATCAAAATAGAAATAACGCTGCCAGCACAGAAGTCTAATATTTAGGTATATGGATATTTTCAGTAAAAGATGTTTGAATTTAAAATTTGTAACTATTATTTTAAATATATAATAA
>NZ_FXYI02000366.1:0-829 GCF_900184915.1 Clostridium sp. HV4-5-A1G
AAGAAATTTAATGCAATAAATAGGATGATTAAATATATTGATAAAAATTATAAAAAAAAGATAACTTTAGATAAACTATCGAAAGTAAGTGGTTATAACAGCAATTATGTATCTCAACTTTTTAAATCGCACTTAGGTATTAATTTCTATAGCTACTTAACAAGGATAAGATTAAGAGAAGCAACACATGAACTGAGTCAATCAAGAAATAAAATATTAGAAATAGCATTAGATAATGGATTTCCTGATATAAAAGCCTTTAATTCTGCATTCAGAGAGAATTTTGGAAAATCACCTACGGAGTATCGATGTCAATTAAATAGTGAAAATATAAAAAATGACATCAATTTTAAGAAACAATTTATTTCAATTGAAAATAAACTAATTAATAACAAACTCATTGGTTATGTATCCAATAAAGATTCTTATTACTTAAAAAATAGTTCATTAAATTGGGAGAAAATAAATAAATTAACCGAATGTATGACAGAACCATTACACAAACTCCAAGAACTAACTAAAGAATTAGTACAAACAACAGATTGTTTTGAAAAAAATATTAAAGACCTGCCAAAATAAGATAAACTTCATATTGAATGACGTTTTATCTTATGTTTTGATGTATAAAACATCTCTTAAAAAACTTTATACAAGCTAAATAAAAGCACTTTTTCTTGATAATAATTTTATGTGATAAATTTGTGATTATTTACAAGAATGAGTGTTTTTTTTTATGTAAAATGGTTCCATAAAATCTTTGACAAAGTTTCATCATAAAATGCAAAAAATTTTTTATCCTAAATATTTACCCTCTAGAAAATATTTATAT
>NZ_FXYI02000367.1:0-822 GCF_900184915.1 Clostridium sp. HV4-5-A1G
CCGCAGGCTCACTTGTGTATAACACACACGTAAATATATAATTTTTTTTTTTAATGGTCAAATTTTAATTATGAATTATTTAGCCGGCTGTAGTGGGGAGGAGTTTCATTTTTGAAACTGAAAAATCAGTTATGTTGATAGAAAATATATTACAGATCATTTTTGTTATATTTATATGTATTATACCTTTGAGTTTATTAATTCTGGTGTGGTGTGATGTAAGAGAATTTATTGAAGAAATACGGAATATTCATAAAAAATAGCAATTTGTAGGAGAATAATATGACAGATGGAGATTTTTTTACTTTTAGTGAATATATGAAAAAGGAATATGATGTTTTGACAGCATCTATGGAAGATTATCTTGAAATGACTTATAGATTAGCTTATAAAGAAGGTTTTACAAGGATTCATGAACTGGCAAAGGCCTTGAATGTGCAGCCTCCTTCGGCTACAAAGATGATTCAGAAACTTGCTGAGTTAAAATTTATAAAATATGAGAAATATGGTATAATAATTCTCACAGAAGAGGGCAAGAATATGGGACAGTATTTGCTGAACAGGCATAATATTGTGGAAAGTTTTTTAAAAGTTATTGGCATATCGGAAAATGTATTAGAACAAACAGAAAAAGTGGAGCATACCATAAACAATCAAACTATAATGCATTTAAAGGATTTTATAGACTTTGTGCATACAAGACCTGATGTAATTGAAGATTTTATAACCTTTAGAAATAAAAGAGCTATCTTAAATAAGAATTCTAAATGAAAGATACAATACTTTATTAAAACTTATTTTATGATATAATCATTTTATAAT
>NZ_FXYI02000368.1:0-815 GCF_900184915.1 Clostridium sp. HV4-5-A1G
AATAACGTGAAGGCAACACCCCTTACCATTTCGAACAGGAAGGTTAAGCTTCACAGTGCCCATGGTACTGCAGGGGAAGCCCTGTGGGAGAGCAGGTCGTCGCCAGGTAAATTTTATGGTTCACTAGCTCAGTTGGTAGAGCACATGACTTTTAATCATGTTGTCCGGGGTTCGATTCCCCGGTGAGCCACCAGAGGAAGTATGTTAATATACTTCCTTTTTTACTTGTAAAAAATCTTATAAGCAAACTCCATCTGAATTTTAGATTACTTAATGGAAATAATTTTGCCCTGCGTTATATCTTTTAGAATTTGAGGAGTCAACTTGAAGACTGCATGGGGTGTACCGGCGGCAGCCCATATCTCTTCATATTTCGTTAGATCTTCATCTATTAGGGTGGTTATGTTATCTTTATGTCCAATGGGTGGGATGCCGCCTATAGCAAAGCCCGTTTCTTTTAAAACAAAGTCAGCATCCGGCCTTTGTATTTTTTCTCCAACATATTTTTTAATTACTTTTTCATTTACTCTATTTGCGCCACTTGCTATTATTAATATAGGCTTATTTGAGACTTTTCCTTTGAAAATTAAAGATTTAGCTATTTGCCCTACACTGCAGCCTATTGTGTCGGCTGCTTCCTGTGAAGTTCGAGTAGAGCCGGATAGTTCTAATACATTTAATTCATATCCGAATTTATTAAGTACACTTTGTATTTTTTCAGCACTTTTGCTGAGTTTAGATGACATGAAAATTGCCCCCTTCATTTTGTTTAATTAATTTAAATAATATGATAATATATATGTACAATATCTGTA
>NZ_FXYI02000369.1:0-799 GCF_900184915.1 Clostridium sp. HV4-5-A1G
AAATAATAGTATAAATTATAGAAATAAATCATTTAGGACTATTTTATTAATAGATACAATAATAGATGATACACTAAATTTTATAAATACGAGGTGCTTTATGGATAAAAAGAAAAATATATCGATGGCTGTTATAAAAAGATTACCAAAATACCATAGATATTTAGGCGATTTAATGAGAAATGATGTGGATAGAATATCTTCAAAGGAATTGAGTGAAAAAATAGGGTTTACAGCCTCCCAGATAAGACAGGATTTAAATTGCTTTGGAGATTTTGGTCAGCAGGGTTATGGATATAATGTAAGTGAATTGTATAGTCAGATATGCAACATACTTGGACTTACAAAATTATACAGAACAGCAATAATAGGAGCAGGGAATATAGGTCAGGCTATAGCTAATTATACCAGATTTGAAAAGTTGGGTTTTGAATTAAAAGCTATATTTGATATAAATCCTAAACTCATTGGCCTTAGAATTAGAGATATTGAGATAAATGATATTGATTATTTGCCTGAGTATTTGAAAGAAAATGTTATAGATATAGGCATAATATGTGTTCCAAGTAATAACGCACAAAAGGTTTGCGACATTTTGGTTAAAAATGGGGTGAAAGGTATCTGGAATTTTGCTCCTGTCGATCTCATTGTGCCAGAGGATGTGAAGATGGAGGATGTTCATTTAAGTGACAGCTTGTTGACTCTGAGCTGTTTGTTAAATGATGTGGATTGAAATTAGTTTGTATAAATATAATTCTGAATTTTAGATAAAAGTAATAATAATTATACTATTTATTAT
>NZ_FXYI02000370.1:0-763 GCF_900184915.1 Clostridium sp. HV4-5-A1G
ATATATTTTTATTTCATCTAATAATTGATATAATTCTTCTTTAGAAGATGATAATACAACTACATCATCGCAATATCTTAATATATATTTTTGTTTCTTTTTTTCTTTTAGCCAATGGTCAAATTTAGATAAATAAAAATTTCCAAAATATTGTGATGCTAAGCTTCCAATTGCTATTCCTTTATTACCTTCCATAGAATCAATAATAGTATTCATTAACCATAATACATCTTTATCTTTAAATTTTGTACTTAATTGTTTTTTTAATACTTCTCTATTAATAGAAGGATAAAAATGATGAATATCTATTTTTAAACAATATTTAGTATTTTTTTTATTCTTCAAATATTCTCTTAACGTCTTTAAAGCTAAATGTATTCCTCGATTAGGTAATGAAGCATAAGTTTGAGATATTAATGAATTAATAAATATCTCTTTAGTTTGCAATAATAAACAATGTTGAATGATTCTATGGGGAAAAATAATCTAATTTATAAATATCTCTATATTTAGTTTTGTCCCACTTAGTAAATTTTGTATAATCAGAAGGTTTGATAGTATATGTTTTTTCTTTAAGCATCTCATATATTTTATCTATACATTCTTCTAAATGATTATCTACATATTGTACTTCTGTATAAAATGATTTATCTTTTCTAGCCATCTTATGTGCCATTTTTATATTTTCTTTATCTATTATTTTATTCCATAAATCTCCATATCTTTTCATTATATCTTCCTTTCATAAATAAGTTTATTATTT
>NZ_FXYI02000371.1:0-739 GCF_900184915.1 Clostridium sp. HV4-5-A1G
AATCAGCACCACCCGTAAAACGGGTGGTTTGCTCTAGCCCTATAAGGGCATGTTACTGGCAGTGCTACTCGCACACTGAACGGTCTGCCAACCGCATGCCTTTACAGGCTGCACCTAAAAGGTGCTTTATTTTTTGCCTTTTTTTACTTTGTCACCCGTAAATGGATCAATATACTCTTTTAAACTCATTTGTTCGTATGCTAAATCTTCTTGTATTTGATTTTTTATATATTCTTCTATGATTTTTTTATTCCTTCCTACAGTATCAACATAGTACCCTTTACACCAAAATTGCCTATTGCCATACCTATATTTTAAATTTGCATGTCTATCAAAAATCATTAATGAACTTTTACCTTTAAGATATCCCATAAACTGTGATACACTTAATTTAGGCGGTATGCTTACAAGCATATGTATGTGATCCTTACATGCATTTGCTTCAATAATTTCTACATCCTTATGTTCACACAATTTTCTTAGTATTACTCCTATATCTGACTTTATCTTTCCATATATTATCTGTCTTCTATACTTTGGTGCAAAAACTATGTGATATTTACAATTCCACTTGCTGTGTGCTAAACTACTATTGTCCATTTCGGACACACCTCCAATATATTTTAGTTGTGGTTGGCAAACCCACTTCTATTTTATATTGGAGTTTTTCTTTTTTCTACTCATAGCTATAAGCTTTTTAGAACCACAGGTAAAACCTGTGGTATTCTGAATACAAAAA
>NZ_FXYI02000372.1:0-736 GCF_900184915.1 Clostridium sp. HV4-5-A1G
ATATTATGAAACGTTTTTTATGTTAAATTAATAAAAATTATATTTGGGGGTTTATTTATATATGACAGTTGAGCCAATAAGAGATAAACATAAAATAAAACAGATTTATTATTATTTAAAAGGGAAAGATTTAAAGTATGGATTAATGCTGAAGTTCGGGTTAAATACGGGTCTCAGAATAAGTGACATATTGCCGCTAAAAATCAAAGATATTTTTACTGTTTCTTGGGAATATAAAGATTATTTGATATTAAATGAAAAGAAAACTGGAAAAGAGAAAAAAATTAAGTTAAATAATGCAATTAGAAAAGAAATAAATAATTATGTAAAACAAAGAAACGTTGTGTTGGAATCATATTTGTTCCCAAGTCGTAAAGGTGGGCATATAAAAAGGATTCAGGCCTATAGAGTATTAAAAGAAGGTGCTAATATATGTGGAATTGAGAATTTTGGAACACATAGTTTAAGAAAAACCTGGGGGTATTGGACATATAAAATGTCTAAATATAATATAGGATTGATAATGGATACTTTTAACCATAGTTCTCAATATATAACACTTCGATATATAGGAATAAATCAGGATCAAAAAGATGAATTGTATTCTCTTGTTCAATTTTAATATATGCTGAAAATTGTACTAGAAATTTGTATTAAAATGACAAAACATATAGACATATGTGGTATTATATGCTATATATATGTTATGAAACAAAATTAACAAATTGTTTCATTA
>NZ_FXYI02000373.1:0-736 GCF_900184915.1 Clostridium sp. HV4-5-A1G
CCCTGCCAAATAACAAAAAATATAGTTTAAATATCATAGTAGAGAAACAGGATGTCAAATTAAAAGAGAATAATGATATTTACATGGGTATCGACCTGGGGGTGAACAACCTTATTACAGCATATATATCAACAGGAAAAACCTTCATCATATCAGGAAGACAGCTTTTAAGTATAAATAGGTACTTCGATAAAAAAATATCTTATTATCAGTCAATTTCAGATGCACAGCAAAGTTCTAAAGGTATAAAACACCCGAAGAAAAGTAAGAGAGTAAGAAAACTTTATGAGAAAAGAGCCAAGCAGGTAAATCACGTACTGCATACAGCAGCAAAGAAAGTAGTAGAAACAGCTGAAAAACATAATGTATGCAAAATCATTGTAGGTGATATAACAAACATACGTGAAAATAAAAGCTTTGGAAAAGTCAATAATCAAAAGTTTCATAAATGGTTCTACAAAAGGCTGACAGATAAAATAACCTATAAAGCTGAAGATAGAGGTATTTCTATAGAAAAGCATGAAGAAAGCTTTTCAAGTCAGTGCAGTCCAAATGCAAAAGAAGTATCAAAGGAATATGCCGAAAGATCTAATAGAAAATACAGGGGCTTATATAAGGAAAATAACAAAATATACAATGCAGACTGTGTAGGAGCTTACAACATATTAAAAAAGTATCTGTGTAGGATAGAGAAATCTATACCAGCAGTAGTGGGTTTGGATACCCCGGAGATGTA
>NZ_FXYI02000374.1:0-725 GCF_900184915.1 Clostridium sp. HV4-5-A1G
CAACATATCAAGCGTATTTTGTAGGTCGTAATACTCCAAATAGCGTAATTTTGAGTTCTTTTTCTGCTTCGTAGTTGTCACAGGCATCTCCTCCTTTCGGATTTGATTTTCTTTGTCATACTCGAAGCTATGAATGTTTGCTTTGTTATTATTTGATTATCATAAACGGCTAATGGCTGTTCCTCCGTTTCCATTACAGAAATATCAACGGTCGTGCCATCGCTCTCACAGAAAATTCACGCAGTTATGATTTCCTGCGTTGACTAACCTTTGGTTAGCTTTTCTGCTTTCCTCGTTCCAACAATTCTATCTATACATATATCTGTAGGTGTCCTCTCTAAACCTGTACGCTTAATACCGCCTTTAACGGTATAGGGAATTTCATATCTTTGATTTTTACTTTTCCCCACATACTATCCATTTGGATAACTGTACATTTCTATACAGCCTACTTATAGACCCTTACATTCGAGGATTCGTCAGACTTTTTACAGTCATTCTCACCATAGATATTTTGTAGACCTCCGGCATATAGGCTACACCATCTACCTCTAGACAGCTTTCGTTACAGTTGTTTACGCAACTGTAAGACGGTAGCTCTCTGCCGACTTCACCGAGCTTCTGAACATCTGCCTTTTGAGCAGAGCCAGTCGGAGTATCAAGGTTGGCGTTTCAGGGCGTTACCCCATCATTCCACCAATCGAATTGTTAGTTTGCAAATATTA
>NZ_FXYI02000375.1:0-712 GCF_900184915.1 Clostridium sp. HV4-5-A1G
GCAATTATGGAATTGGGAGAATCCCCACAGAAAAGCACAGATGCTTTCTCATCTATACTAAAATATAAAAAATAAATGAGTTTATAGCAGTCATTTAACTGACTATAAACTTATTATACGAGGAGAATTTCAAAATGGAGAAAACACGAGTCTTTAGAATGCCTTTTTCAAGTATCTATCCGCTGTATATACAAAAAGCAGAGAAAAAAGGAAGAACAAAAAAAGAGGTAAATGAAATCATTTTTTGGCTTACCGGTTATGATGAGCATTCATTACAGCAGCAAATAATTAATGAAGTGGATATGGAAACCTTCTTTAAACAAGCCCCTCATATTAATCCCAATGCTTCACTCATTAAAGGAGTAATTTGCGGACATCGGGTGGAAGAGATAGAAGACGAATTAATGCGACAAATCCGATATTTAGATAAATTAATTGATGAGCTGGCTAAAGGTAAAACAATGCAGAAAATATTGAGAAAGTAAATGCTATTGATATTTTATGTAAATAACTTGTTATGAGTATGTTATGAACATAACACGAAGTTGGTAAATTTCCAATTTAACAAAAAGGGCGTAATTCTCCTATTTTCTATAAGTTGGATATGAATAGTCCTTGTTATTTTAGGTTCGATACCTAAAATAATAACTACTTGACGAATTATTATATATGATGTATTCTAAAATCAGTGGTAAATATATAAATGAGGTAA
>NZ_FXYI02000376.1:0-698 GCF_900184915.1 Clostridium sp. HV4-5-A1G
CTATATAATTTAATTAAAAAAATTAAAAATTTTTTCATCTATTATACAAACCAGCTTTTTTGATTAAATTTTTTATGGAATTCTCTATTTCCACATAATTTTTACCATTTGATAAGTTTCTAGCTATAAATACTAAATCATAACCTATTTTTATGTTATCACTATTTAGCCTACAAATCTCTTTAATCAAACGTTTTATTCTATTTCTCTCAACACTTTTCCCTACTCTTTTATTTATAGATATACCTAACCTATTTATATTTTTCCTATTTTTATAAATATATAATACCAATAAGCTATTAGAAAAAGATCTTCCTCTTTTGTATACAGCACGAAATTCTGCATTTTTTTTTATTCTGTAAATTTTCATTTTTGCTCCTTTTTTCTACTTGCAGAAAAAGGCCACAAAAGCGGCCTATGCTGTTAATCTCTTTCTACCTTTTTGTCTTCTTCTCTTAATAACGTTTCTTCCCGATAGAGTTCTCATTCTCTTCCTAAAGCCATGTTCTTTTTTTCTCTGTTTCTTTTTTGGCTGATAAGTCATCCACATAATACCATAAATCTCCTTTCACTATTAATATTAATTTTCTATACTCAATTCTCATATATGAAATTTAATATTTTCATTATTAAATAAACAACTCCAGTTTAAAGTTTTACTATTAAATTATATATTCACTAACTTATAATGTCAATAT
>NZ_FXYI02000377.1:0-695 GCF_900184915.1 Clostridium sp. HV4-5-A1G
AAATATATGTATGCTTTTATTAAAATTAATATAAATAAAAAAAGTATATCTATATAAATGTATCTTTTTAGATTGGGTACTTTTTTCATTATTTTCACCACCGGCTCTATTGCTCATGAGTCATGTACTTCAAGCATAACTCTCCGCATAAAATAGACTATAAAAAAGGGAAGCACCATGGAAAGAAACTTTGAAATTAAAAAAGACATTTTCATAAAGTTGAAACTAAACCACAGGATTAAATTTGATACAGCTACTCCTAGAAAAAGTGACACAATGTATACAACAAAAGATTTTGTATAGCTATTAGATTTAAACACATATTTCATACCTGCCATAAATTGCAGAAGGAATCCCACAGCTATGCCGATATTGCTAGCCAGCATATAATGTAATCCCAAGACTTGATATAGAAAATATGCTAAAAAAAAATCTATGCTGCCAACTATAAACGAAATAATTGTATATTTTCCAATGAATTTAAAAGTCAATATATATCATCTCCTATTACAGGAAAATTACCTTCGTCAGTGCTCCTGACAAAACTATATATTCGTATTGATTAAGAAGTTGTATTATAGATTGCAATTTATAAATCCCTCCAGTATTATACTTTTGATGAAGTTATTAGATTATTAAAAAAGTTATATAAATAGTTTGCAACGAATACCATAATGTATGCACCAATCTATTTA
>NZ_FXYI02000378.1:0-682 GCF_900184915.1 Clostridium sp. HV4-5-A1G
AAAATAAATAGGAGGTTTTAAAATGAATTTTCCCGTTGTTAAGAGAGCTTCTTATGTTTTAGTTAATACGCCGGATATGGTGGTGCATAATGGCACTACCCAAACTTTGGAGAGGAAGACAAATCCGGATTCGGATTATCTGAAGCAGATAAAAAATCACTTGAGATCATTTGAAGATGTAGTCAGTTATGCGCCAAATCAAACTTATATAGGAAACATGGCTCCAGAAGAATTGAGTGAAAGAAAAAGACCCTGGTATAATGAAAAAGTTGATGGCTCATCGAGGTTTGGCAAGTTTGGAGAGATAATGTGTCAGGATGAGTTTTATGGATTGTTGAAGATATCCGATGTATTTGATCTGGTGATCTTGGAAAAATTCTTTACGGAGGCTGTAAAAGAGAGCTTTAAGAGGCATCCAATCTTAAAAGATAGAATTGATGACTTGAAAGAGGGAGAGAGCATAGAAAATATTAAAAGGCTTGTAAATGATGGCATAGCAGAGGGCCTTTACAGGGATGACAAACTTGTGGGATGCGTGAAAAGGGCCCACGAATTTGATCCGAATCTGTCGGCACATACCATGATTGAAAACTTGTCAGTAAAGGCATCGGGCGTTCTGGCACTGATGTATCTTGTAAAAAACTCTGGATTGGATGTAAGTCAAATTGATTATCTAATAGAA
>NZ_FXYI02000379.1:0-673 GCF_900184915.1 Clostridium sp. HV4-5-A1G
AAAATATGTTGAATATATTGTATATAAGTACTATAGCTATAAATTGAAATATGAGCCAGAATATAAAAACTATAAATTTAAAAATTGAAACGAATATTTTTCTCTCACCCAATTACAGCACCTGCTCTTGTCATATTTTAGTTTATTCTAAGTAGGAAGTGTTTACTATAAAAGTATTTCTATTTTACATATAAATTATTTTCACTAATGGTTTATGATTTTCCCTTAAAAATAGTTCCGCAGTTTCTGCAGGTTATAGTTATTCTGCCCTTATGCTTTGGAACTCTCATTTTTTGGGAACAATTTGGACATTTGAATATTTTATAGTATCTATTACTACCTATTGTGGTTTTATATGTTTTGATCCGTCTGACCAGGGGAGAAATAAAATTTTCGTAGGCCTGAAGTTCTTTATGTCTTCTGTATTTGTTTCTTGAAAGACATCGCCATGTAGAATATATTATACATACAAAACCGAAAGTGGCACTGCGCCTGAACAGGGAAAATATAAACCCAGCTATGTAAAGATGAGTTGAGAGTTTATCAATGCCATAGCTGTTTCTAAAATAATAGGAAATCTTATTTAAATATTTATTCAAATTTATCACTCCTGTAAACTAAGCTTTATATAGCTATTATATCAGTGTTATATGGTATAGTAATATTATAATAA
>NZ_FXYI02000380.1:0-640 GCF_900184915.1 Clostridium sp. HV4-5-A1G
ATATAATAATTTAATATATTCTCAAGTATGCACCATTAATTCTTATTTAGGTTGGCTAAAATGGTGTAATTGCAATAATTTAATTATTAAATATTATAACAATGCAAATTTAGATAAGGCGTTAAATAATTATAATAAAGAAAAAAATGAGAAGAAAAAACAAATAAAATGGAATAAAATATGTAATCAATATAACGAAGTATTAGAGTTGTTGAACAATAAAGATTTTAATAGAAAGGATAGTGATATGTAAATGGCACAATATGGAATACAATGGGATAGTAATGCTTTATCGGGTGTTGGGCAAGTATCATGGATTATCATAAAAGCACCAAATAAATTCTTAATAAAACAAGGAACACAATACTACTCTATAAAACCCGAATTCTATCAGAATGCACAATTCTCCCCTATTACACTTGCTGGTGGAGAGATCCCGAATGAAGATGATTATAATAACTTAGGTTTTGATAATATCAATGATTTATGTGTCCCTATTACTGTTGGAGATGAAACCTTTAAACCTATTGATAAATTAAATACTCAATTTCAAATCAGAATGTTGAAACAAAATTAATAAATAATAACAAATTAAAAAGCTACGTTTTATCTTAATATTATATAAAAGAAATATTGAAAT
>NZ_FXYI02000381.1:0-619 GCF_900184915.1 Clostridium sp. HV4-5-A1G
ATATATAAATTTTATTTTTGTTTTCAATTAATGGATTCAAGAAACTCATAGTCTTTATATTGATTAAAAATTCTAATACGAGTCCCATTGATATCCAAAATATACAGTTTACAATTATATAAGCAGTGAAATAAATTACATAATTTAAGGTAAAACTAAGATGCTTCAATATATAGGAATTAGGACTTATTATAAATATGGAATAAAAAATCCCGAGAGGAATCCACAAGCTTAAAATTCCGAGAAAAATTTCCCCTAATTTTATAGTCGGAGATTTCTTTGAAAAATCTCCGTTGAAAAATCTCTTATATAGATTCCATTTTATACTTTGGGATATTATTAGAAGAATTGAAAAAGTTATGATCATATATAAAATGTAAAATATGAATTCTTTAAACAGGTAAAGTTGATTATATGCAAAAACTTTTACAGTTAAGAATATAAGTATAAATATAAATATAAGCATGAGATTTTTAACATCTAATATAAATTTAAACTTTCCCTTAATTTTCATTCTATTCCATTCTTCACAATAATAATTCATCATTTCTCCTCGCTCAAGAATTATTTGATAATAACAGTATATTTAACGATAAGATTATTTGATAATATTATTTTT
>NZ_FXYI02000382.1:0-589 GCF_900184915.1 Clostridium sp. HV4-5-A1G
TGGGGGTATAGCTCAGCTGGGAGAGCATCTGCCTTGCACGCAGAGGGTCAAGAGTTCGAATCTCTTTATCTCCACCATTGAGGGCTTATAGCTCAGCTGGTTAGAGCGCACGCCTGATAAGCGTGAGGTCGATGGTTCGAGTCCATTTAAGCCCACCATTAATCAATTGTAAAATGCCTAATTAACATTTCACAATTGATAGTTAAATTTTATTTTAGTTTTACAGTGAGAACATCAATTGTGAATTGAGCACTGCGAATTGAAAGAAATTTGTTCTTTGAAAATTGCACAGTAAATATAATAGAGTTGGCAGTAACGAGTATATTTATACGAAGTTAGTGGCAATTTTAAAGCTAAAATTGGCAGCAGCGAGTACAGCAAGGAAAAGGCCAAAGGAGGAGCGGAGTTTACTTAGTGTAAATGAGCACCGCAGTGAGGCATTTGACGCAGCTGTAGGAAGCTAATGGCAATTTTAGAGCTAAGGTTAGAAATAACCTTTGTAGTAAAGCAAATTATAACTAAGATTGAAGTTAAAAAAACATTTAAGGTAAGATTTATAACTAAGTAATAGAAAATTGGCAGTAACGAG
>NZ_FXYI02000383.1:0-585 GCF_900184915.1 Clostridium sp. HV4-5-A1G
CATGAAGCCACGCTTTTGTTGCTTCATACGCTTTGTTAGCATCCTTTCGATTAGAGCAAAATATCTTAAAATCGTCTGCATACCTTACCATGTGCATTTCTTTTAATCCTGATTTGCGGAATGCGTTATAGGCTCGTCCTCTATGGACAGCACCTGTTTTCGTAATATGGTCACGAATATTGTGTGCAGGCTGTTTTTCCCACTGGCTCGCTATCCACCAATCCAATTCATTCAGAACGATATTGGAAAGAAGTGGAGATAGGATTCCACCTTGCGGTGTTCCTTTCTGCGGATAAATTGTTTCTCCATTGGGTAAAACAATCGGAGCTTTCAGCATTTCTTTTATTACACATAGCAATTTCTTATCCTGTATTCCCATATTCCACATCTGCTTTATCAGCTTGCTGTGATTGACATTATCGAAGAATCCTTTAATATCAATGTCTACAACATAATGTAGGTGAGATTTTTGCATAAACGCATAGGCTTGTGCGATAGCGTGTTCTGCCGACCTGTTGGGTCTGAAACCATTGCTTCTATCACTAAATTTAGCTTCACAGATAGGTTCAAGAATCTGTAGAATAC
>NZ_FXYI02000384.1:0-580 GCF_900184915.1 Clostridium sp. HV4-5-A1G
TACATATTGTATTTCCTTAATATTTTTATCTATATCATCAACTATATTAAATCTTTCAGTAAGTTTTGATATAATTTCCTGATAATTTTTTTCTCTTTCTTCTTGTCTATCATCTCTTTTTTCTTGTGCTTTTAAAATATAAAAAATGAGGACTATTGATAAAACTGCCCATATTCCTTGAGATGCTGCTAATTTTAATATTTGATCTTCCATAGTTACCTCCTAAAGGTTATACAAAGTTTCTTAAACGTTCTAGTGCTCTATTTTTAAGTCTATTAACAGCTTGTCTAGATATAGATAATTGTTTCCCTATTTCAGTATCAGTAAAACCATAAAAAAATTTCTTTATTATTACTTTTTTTGTGGACCAGTAAGTTTGTTTAATCCATCTTTAATTATAAAAAAATTTTCCATATTAGTATAAGTACGATTAGAAACTATATTTAAGTTTAATTCAGTTTCTCTTTTCATAGTATTCATATGTTTTTTTGAAAAGTAAATATACAGTATCTTATAAACATCAGACGCTGCAGACGAAGCTAGAAGTGTAGATATCGGTGGTCGCAGTATCATTAAAAAA
>NZ_FXYI02000385.1:0-566 GCF_900184915.1 Clostridium sp. HV4-5-A1G
TTTTTTAATGATACGGCGACCACCGAGATCTACACTTCTAGCTTCGTCGGCAGCGTCATATTTGTATAAGAGACAGGTAATTTATTTTATTATAAAAACCTCCCCAAATTTATGGGGAGGCTGGAACAAAATACGGTATTATTTTTTCCAAAGTCCATGCAAATTACAATATTCTCTTGCCATTACAACTTTTTCATCCAGTTTAAATGTAGCTTCCGGTTTTTCACCTGGTTTCAAATATTTTCTATAGATTTTATTTTCAGTATGGACTTCGATCCACTGAATATAATGTTCTGGTGTCATAGGATGTTCAACTGATCCAACTTTAACTTTTACTCCGCCATCTATTTCTTCAATTACAGGTACATGTTTTTCAAGAGCAGCATCCACAGTATTCTCCTCTATCAATTTCATGGGTTTGCCACAACATACTAAAGTTCCACCACCTTTATAGAGAACCTCCACTATATTGCCACATACTTCACATTTGTAAACTTGTTTGACTTCTATCATGATCAATTCCTCCTATTAATATTATTATATAATATAAATTCTCTATACATAGT
>NZ_FXYI02000386.1:0-560 GCF_900184915.1 Clostridium sp. HV4-5-A1G
TTTTTCTATCTGCACTACTCCTGCCAAACTAATCAATGTGGCCAGAGTGCTCTGAGTTCTTCGCAGAAGCCCCGGTTCTTTTGCCACAGCTTCCGACCATTCCTTTGCAGGTATGGATTTTTGGTACTCCCTTATAAAATATCTAGCACCTATATTGTAACTTGCAGACAAGTCACAATTATACTGCTTTCCCGTGCTGAAAGTACACAGACTAAAGTTGTCCTTATTCCTTTTAACACTGCCACTCCCGTCATAGGCCAACAAAGATGTATTTTTAGGCGTTACCCTGCTGAACCTCATGCCGGCACTGTGGGCTTTGTGCTTCACTTTGTTCTGTATTGCAATTTTTGTCCAAAGCTGCAGTTTCATTCTTATTCTCTTGTTTCTGCTGCCCTTGATTTTAGGAAACCGGTCCAGGTACTCGAATACTATGGTATCCGCATTTACTTTCTCCGCAAAACTGACTATTTCATGGACTGTCCTGTTGGTTATTTCTCTTTTCAGGTTGTTTATCTTATTCCATGCCCTGGTCAATTTTGCCTTTTTCCCGCTCTGTTTCT
>NZ_FXYI02000387.1:0-557 GCF_900184915.1 Clostridium sp. HV4-5-A1G
AAATAATATTATTACTGAAAATTTGCTATTTATTTTTGTAGATCATATCGGAGTACTGACAAACTGAAAAATTAGATATATAATAAAATAAAATACACAGCTGCATAAGTATTTCAATAAAAAGATGATTGAATAGAGACAATGTATTATGTATTGATGGAGGAAAAGATGCATAATTTAAGTGAATTGAAAAAATTGATCATAAAATATGTGGAACAGTTAGATGAAGAAAAGGTAATAAATCTGGCAGATGAAGCTTTGGATAAGGGAATGGATCCTATAACCTTGCTGGAAACTGTCAATATAGGTATGGAGAAAGTTGGGAAATTATACGAAAATAAAGATTACTATATAGCGGATTTAATACTTTCAGGACTTATTTTCAGAAATATCTTAGAACTGGATAAGATGAAAAAGTATTTTCTTCAAAATAAGGATAAGGGATTGGGAAAAGTAGTTTTAGGGACGGTAAAAGGTGACATTCATGATATTGGAAAGGATATTTTTAAAGGTATGCTGGAAGCTAATGGATTTGAGGTAATCGATTTAGGTGTAGA
>NZ_FXYI02000388.1:0-544 GCF_900184915.1 Clostridium sp. HV4-5-A1G
TTTCTGATTTTCTCAGATATTTTGGGTTGGCCTCTCTATATCCATCTGAACATATTGCAAATTCTTTTAGCCCCATATCTATTCCTATTTTTTTACTGACTTCAGGCAGCTTTTTAATCTCACAATTAACCAGTATAGATATAAAATATTTGCCACTCGGCACCTGGGATACAGTACATGATTTAATTATTCCGTTGAATTCTCTATGCTGTTTTATCTTTATCATGGATTTTAATTTAGGTAATTTAATATGTTCATCTTTGATATAAACTGTTCCATTTTGATTATTGGTTGTATAACTGTTATAGTTACTTTTCTTACTTTTGAATTTAGGAAAACCTATTGATTTATCTCTAAAGAAATTTTTATATGCTTTATTTAGATCCATTTGAGCATTTGCCAGAGCAAGACTGTCAACTTCTTTAAGCCATTCAAATTCTTTTTTATACTGTGCCGGGGTAGGATACTTAATCTTTTTAATATCCAAATCTTTGTTTTCCTTGTATGATTTAATTCTATCAGCCAGCATTTTGTTATATATAAA
>NZ_FXYI02000389.1:0-532 GCF_900184915.1 Clostridium sp. HV4-5-A1G
CACCCAATTGTGCAGTGTGAATTAAACACTGCAGATTGAAAGAAATTTGTTCTTTGAAAATTGCACAGTAAATATAATAGAGTTGGCAGTAACGAGCATATCGAGGAAAAACTGGAGCGAGGAGTGGAGTTTACTTATGTAAATGAACACCGGAACGAGAGTTTTGACGAAGAGATGCGAAGTTAATGGCAATTTTAAAGCTAAGGTTAGAAATAACCTTTGTAGTAAAGCAAGTTATAACTAAGATTGAAGTTAAAAAAACATTTAAGGTAAGATTTATAACTAAGTAATAGAAAATTGGCAGTAACGAGCAGTTCGAGGAAAGGCTTGAGGGAGGAGCAGAGCTTACTTATGTAAGTGAGCACCGCAGCGAAAGACTTGACGATGAAATGCAAAGTTAGTAGCAATTTTCCAATCAGAGTAATAGAAAATTGGCAGCAGCGAACAAGACAAGGAGACTCGATAGAGGAGCGGAGTTTACTTATGTAAATGAGCACCGGAAAGAGAGTTTTGACGCAGTATTGTGAAGCTG
>NZ_FXYI02000390.1:0-526 GCF_900184915.1 Clostridium sp. HV4-5-A1G
AAAAGATAATAGAAATTCCATGTGGGATTGTCTTTTACGGAGATTTCAAAATTCTCATACCTTCCAGAGAAATGAATATCAAGCGTGAAGATCAGATGGAAATTTATAATATAATGAAAACTATGATAGGAGCTCCGATAGATTTTATAGTAGTTGAACTTGATGCTGAAAGAAAAATCGCTGTTGCATCAAGGAGAAAAGCCATGGATTTGAGGTCAAAGCTGGAATTTCCCAAACATACTGAAGGAGATAAAATTCCAGTTAGAATTGTGGGTATAGGTCGTACCACGGCATATGTCGAAGCTTATGGTGTAGAAGTCAGAATACCGAAAGAAGAAATAGACTGGGGCTATATATCGGATCTTAGAAATGCCATTCAAATAGGGGATGTAAAGACAGCTGTTATCCAGGAAATTGACATGGAAAAAGGCATTTTAAAACTTTCCATAAAGAGAGCTACAGATGATCCGTATTTTGAAAATATCAAGAAAGTTACCAAAAACAGCTGTTATGAAGCTGTGGTAAC
>NZ_FXYI02000391.1:0-518 GCF_900184915.1 Clostridium sp. HV4-5-A1G
TGGTGGAGATAAAGAGATTCGAACTCTTGACCCTCTGCGTGCAAGGCAGATGCTCTCCCAGCTGAGCTATACCCCCATATGGTGGACCTTCAGGGACTCGAACCCCGGACCAACCGGTTATGAGCCGGTTGCTCTAACCAACTGAGCTAAAGATCCATATATTTATCTGGCGACGACCTGCTCTCCCACAGGGCCTCCCCTGCAGTACCATGGGCACTGTGAAGCTTAACCTTCCTGTTCGAAATGGTAAGGGGTGTTGCCTTCACGTTATTGCCACCAGATATTTTTACCGAAAATTACTACTAACTTCGCATTCCTTCGTCAAGTCTTTCGCTGCGGTGCTCACTTACATGAGTAAGCTCTGCTCCTCCCTCAAGTCTTTCCTTGAACTGCTCGCTATTACTAATTTTCTTATAAATTGCTATTAACTTCGCAATATTTCGTCAAAACATTCATTCCGATGCTCATTTACATAAGTAAATTCCGCTTCTCATTCACATTTTTCCTCATCTTGCTCG
>NZ_FXYI02000392.1:0-515 GCF_900184915.1 Clostridium sp. HV4-5-A1G
CACTTAATATCAATTATTAAGTTAATAAAAGTTCTAAATAAAAAAATAAATTACCATGATCTTACGATAATTTATTCTAAAATCGAGTTTATTTTTTTAAAAATGTGTTAAAATATAATTAAAAGAAGCCATTGCGGCTTTATTATTGAATTGGATTTTCAGTTAATTAAATGCACTCTCGCAAAGTGCATTTAATTTTTTGAGCTTTTATTTTAGTCTTTTTCCAAAATAAAAAGGTGATCATGCCTTTTTATAATAAATAAAATTTTAAATTTGTGAAGCAATTCGCTTGTTGAGTACATCAATAAATTCCTGTTTTTTATCTGGAGAAATTAATATAGAATCACAGAAAGAATTTTTATAATATTTAATTTCTAATCTATCCATAGATAACGCTGGAGAAGATATTATGTTATTACTCTCTTTAAATGAAATAATATCTCCATAATTAATATTAATATTTAATATTAGCCCACTTCTTATATATAAATATGAATCTTCAAAAACATAATAAG
>NZ_FXYI02000393.1:0-512 GCF_900184915.1 Clostridium sp. HV4-5-A1G
AAATTGTTGTAATAATTTTGCAATTTATATATAGAGTTATATATATTATTGTAGTTATTAGAAATATATGATTGAACATTTTTTCCAAATTGGATGGCTTCTTGGGTCATGACTACTATTCCAAAGGAGAGTATAATCAATATTATTGTAAAAAATACTGTAGTTGTAATTAAAGAGGCAATTCCGTTGCTGAGCTTCAGTTTCTTGGTAATAAATATAGTTGGCCTTCTGAGTATTAGTGCACATACTAAAGCTAATACAAAAGGCAGTGTATAATCAATAGTGCTAAAAAATATTAAAAATATTAATGTATAAAGTATAAAAAATAAAGCAATTTTATCGATTTTGTTTATCAGTTCTTTCACAGAGTGATGACAACTCCTTTTTGTTTTTTCATAAATGTTAATAGCAATATAAAAGTGTGTATGCAGGATTGAAAAGCTTTTGTAAAATAATTATAAATGATATATATTTTATAAACTTGCAGTAATATTTCTGTTATAATAATATAT
>NZ_FXYI02000394.1:0-512 GCF_900184915.1 Clostridium sp. HV4-5-A1G
TTATGCAAGTAGTCAATTGTGTTCAGTTTGTGGATATAAGAATAGAGAAGTAAAAAATCTTGCACTCAGGGAATGGATTTGCCCTAAGTGCGGCACACACCATGACAGGGATATAAACGCCAGTAAAAATCTGCTGAAATTAGCCATATAATTTTGGTAATACACTGAGGTTGGTTCGACCTTTAGAGCTTAGGTAAACTTGTTCCGTTAGGAATATTGACTAAGAAGCCATCCACTTCTATAAGTGGTGGTAGTTCACATAAGAGGAAAGAAGAAAAATTAGTAAATACTAAAAAGTGTAAGTACTGTTTGAGTGATATTCCCATAGATGCAACTAGATGTCAGTATTGTACTTCGCATCTTGATTAATACATATAAAACTAGGCCTGTGATTTCAAGGTTAAATGAAGTCGCCAATTAATGTCTCTTATACACATATGACGCTGCCGACGAAGCTAGAAGTGTAGATCTCGGTGGTCGCCGTATCATTAAAAAAAAAAGGGGGGGGGGGG
>NZ_FXYI02000395.1:0-510 GCF_900184915.1 Clostridium sp. HV4-5-A1G
GATTTTTTTCTTATATCACCTGCGGCAAATACTCCTGAAATATTAGTTCTCATATCCTCATCTGTCACAATATAACCTTTTTCATCCATAGTTACCTTCCCCTGAAACAGCTGTGATATAGGTTCATATCCTACAAATACAAAGCATCCGTCTACTTTCAAATTCCTGGTTTCACCTGTAATCTTGTTCTTTATAAGTAATCCTTCCAATATTTCATCCCCTACAGCTTCTTCCACAATGGAATTCCATATAAATTTTATTTTAGGATTGTGAAAAGCCCTGTCCTGCAGAGATTTTGTCGCCCTAAGGGCATCTCTCCTGTGTATGACTGTAACGCTCTCTGCAAATTTTGTAAGGTAAATAGCTTCTGTAATCGCTGAATCTCCACCTCCCACTACTGCTACATCCAGGTCTGTAAAGAAATCCGCATCACAGGTTGCACAATAGGAAATTCCTCTTCCTCTCAATTCTTTCTCATTTTTAAAACCTGACAGCCTTGGATTTGCACCT
>NZ_FXYI02000396.1:0-508 GCF_900184915.1 Clostridium sp. HV4-5-A1G
GTTTTTCTTTTTTCTACTCATAGCTATAAGCTTTTTAGAACCACAGGTAAAACCTGTGGTATTCTGAATACAAAAAAAATACGGAAAAATCTCTTTTCAGATTTTCCCGTACATGGTGGACCTGAAGAGATTCGAACTCTCGACCTCTCGGATGCGAACCGAACGCTCTCCCAACTGAGCTACAGGCCCATGTACCTATTCAATTTTGTGATATGAATCGCATGCTCTCCCAATTGAGCTATACTCCTAAAATATTTCTTGTAAAACAAGCACCCTTCATATTATATAGCTGTTTTTTCATAGATGCAACAATTTACCTTAATCTCTCAGTGAACTACCACCACTTATAGAAGTGGATGGCTTCTTAGTCAATATTCCTAATGGAACAAGTTTACCTAAACTCTAAAGGTCGAACCAACCTCAGTGTATTACCAAAATTATATGGCTAATTTCAGCAGATTTTTGCTGGCGTTTATATCCCTGTCATGGTGTGTGCTGCATTTAGGAC
>NZ_FXYI02000397.1:0-507 GCF_900184915.1 Clostridium sp. HV4-5-A1G
AAAGCACCCAAATTACAGGTAAAGCACTATAAATGTCCTGCCCTTTACAGGGGTAATATGTTTAAAATGCTGGACAGGAACCATGCCCAGATAAAGATATATAAAAACAATGACTGGGTGTGGCTCAAGGTATCTCTAAGGAAGCAGGACATAAAGTATATAGAAAAAAACTGCAGAGGCAGAGAGTTTTCGCCGATACTTGTCAGGAAAGGCAGAAACTATTACCTGCAGTTTGCATATGAAAACAAAGTAGAGTTCAGGGAAACATCCCTTAAAGATAGGGTAGTGGTATCCGTAGATCTTGGTATAAATCACTCCGCAGTATGCAGTGCAGTTGATTCAAAAGGAACTGTCACTGGCAGGAAGTTTATAAACCAGCCGGAAGAAAAAGACCTGATGAATCACCTGGTAGGCAGATTGTGCAGAAAACAGAAACAGAGCGGGAAAAAGGCAAAATTGACCAGGGCATGGAATAAGATAAACAACCTGAAAAGAGAAATAACCAAC
>NZ_FXYI02000398.1:0-507 GCF_900184915.1 Clostridium sp. HV4-5-A1G
AAAGCACCCAAATTACAGGTAAAGCACTATAAATGTCCTGCCCTTTACAGGGGTAATATGTTTAAAATGCTGGACAGAAACCATGCCCAGATAAAGATATATAAAAACAATGACTGGGTGTGGCTCAGGGTATCTCTAAGGAAGCAGGACATAAAGTATATAGAAAAAAACTGCAGAGGCAGAAAGTTTTCGCCGATACTTGTCAGGAAAGGTAGGAACTATTACCTGCAGTTTGCATATGAAAACGAAGTAGAGTTCAGGGAAACATCCCTTAAAGATAGAATAGTGGTATCCGTAGATCTTGGCATAAATCACTCCGCAGTATGCAGTGCAGTTGATTCAAAAGGAACTGTCACCGGCAGGAAGTTCATAAACCAGCCGGAAGAAAAAGACCTGATGAATCACCTGGTAGGCAGATTGTGCAGAAAATAGAAACAGAGCGGGAAAAAGGCAAAATTGACCAGGGCATGGAATAAGATAAACAACCTGAAAAGAGAAATAACCAAC